>JALZVU010000128.1 GCA_023301795.1 Granulosicoccus sp. | reverse complement strand
GCCATGTCAAGCAGCAATTTTCTCTACTTAATTACTTGGGAATTGGCATCCAAACCCGTATCATTTGGGTATGCCAGAGATGCCCACAACTACCGCTACCACCGCCTACCTTATTGCGGGCGTTGATGAGGTCGGCAGGGGCCCGCTGGCAGGGCCTGTGGTAGCTGCAGCGGTCATTCTTGATCCCAATAAGCGTATTGACGGCCTATTGGACTCCAAGCTGCTGGACGAGGCCACACGAGAGCGGCTTGATGTGCTTATAAGACGGCACGCTCTGGCATTTTGTATCAGTGAGGCCAGCGTGCCGGAAATAGACTCACTTAATATATTGCATGCCAGTATGCTCGCCATGAAACGGGCGGTTGAGGGGCTGGATATGCAACCAGATCTATCTCTAATAGATGGTAATCGCTGCCCCGATCTGGGCATGCCCAGCGTTGCTGTGGTGAAGGGAGATCAACGCGTCCAGGCTATCAGCGCAGCCTCTATTATCGCCAAAGTTGCTCGAGATCGCATGATGGTTGAGCTGGATGAACGCTACCCCCAGTACGGCCTTGCCAAACACAAAGGCTATCCCACAGCCTTCCATCGACAGGCCATTATTGATCATGGCGTGACAGATTTTCATCGTCGTTCGTTCCGGCCAGTGCGTGAAGCACTGCTGGCCGCCTCGCAATGTCAAAGCACACAGGAAAAACTGACGTGAACGAGTCCGTCGACACCCCTATTAAGCCGTTTGTCCACCTCAGTGTGCACACCGAGTTCTCTCTGGTAGACAGTACCGTACGTATCAAGCCGCTGGCCAAGGCGGTGTCGGGCAGCATGGCAGCCTGTGCTGTCACCGACCGCGCCAATATGTTTTCCCTGGTCAAGTACTATCGTGCCGCTCTCGCAGCAGGTGTAAAGCCCGTCGCGGGTGTCGATATACGCGTTCGTGGCATGGCTCCTGACGATGAGCTCACGCGTGTCATTCTGCTGGTTCAAGACGCCAAGGGTTATCTGAACCTGACCAATCTGGTGTCGCGTGGTTATCAGGAAGGGCAAGGCGATGGCACACCAGTGGTGCATATCGATTGGTTGTTCGAAGCTCATGAAGGCATGATTGCGTTATCAGGCGCATTGGAAGGTGATGTAGGAAAGGCCATTCTGCGCGGCCATCAGGATGAGGCGCGCGACATCGCCAAGCGCTGGCAATCGGTGTTTGGCGATCGCTACTATCTTGAATTACACCGCACCGACAAGGCCTCCGAGGAGCTTTACATTGCAGGTGCCTGCGCTATTGCTGTGGACACCGGTATCGGCGTGGTCGCCACCAACGATGTCCGTTTTCTGGGTGAGGACGAATATGACGCTCACGAAGCGCGGCTGTGCATTCAAAGCGGCTACGTGCTGGCAGATACCCGGCGGCCCAAAATCGTCACCGAGCAGCAGTACCTGAAAAGCCCTGAGGCCATGGCGGAGTTGTTTGCTGATATTCCTGCGGCACTGGCCAATACCGTGCAGATTGCCAAGCGCTGCAATCTGACGCTGAAGTTGGGTACACCGGTACTACCTGATTTTCCGATCCCGGAAGGCATGACCGAAACCGAGTTCTTTTATCAGTCCGCGCGCGACGGTCTGGAGACTCGGCTGGAGCAGTTGTACGACACCTCACGAGAGGATTTTGCCCAGATCCGTGAACCCTATGATGCCCGGCTGCAAAGAGAGTTGGATGTTATTGCCGGTATGGGCTTTCCAGGCTACTTTCTGATTGTTGCCGACTTTATCAAATGGTCGCGCGATAACGATATTCCAGTCGGGCCCGGTCGTGGTTCAGGTGCCGGTTCGCTGGTGGCCTATGTTCTGATGATTACCGATCTGGATCCGCTGGCCTACGACTTACTGTTTGAACGTTTTCTAAATCCTGAACGTGTCTCCATGCCGGATTTCGATATCGATTTCTGTATGGACGGGCGTGATCGGGTAATCCAGTACGTGGCACAAAAATACGGCCATCATCGGGTATCGCAAATCATCACCTACGGCACTATGGCGGCAAAAGCGGTGGTGCGCGATGTGGGTAGAATCATGAGCCACCCTTACGGCTTTGTAGATTCAATTGCCAAGATGGTGCCGTTTGAAGTTGGCATGACGCTCACCAAAGCCATGGCAGAGTCCGAGGATTTGAAGCGCGCCTACGACAATGATGAAGAGGTAACCTCATTGCTTGATATGGCCTTGTCTCTGGAAGGCTTGTCACGAAACTGCGGTAAGCATGCCGGAGGTGTGGTTATCGCACCAACAGCACTCACCGATTTTGCACCATTGTATTGTGAGCCAGACGGCTCAAGTCTGGTCACCCAATTCGACAAGGATGATGCGGAAGATGTCGGACTGGTGAAGTTCGACTTTCTGGGTTTGCGTACGCTGACTATCATCGATAATGCGGTCAAGCAGATAGACAGCCTGGCGGAAGAGAAGCTGGATCTTCTGGCACTGCCGCTCAACGATGCACCGACCTACAAGCTGTTGCAGGAAGCGCAGACCACCGCCGTATTCCAGCTGGAATCACCCGGCATGAAGCGTCTTATTGAGCGGCTTCGTCCAGATAACTTTGAAGACATCATCGCCTTGGTTGCTCTCTATCGTCCAGGGCCATTGCAGTCAGGCATGGTCGATGACTTTATTGATCGTAAGCACGGTCGAAAGCAAATGTCCTTTCCTCATGAGGACTACCAGCTTGATTCGTTACAGCCGATTTTAGAACCTACCTACGGTGTCATCCTGTATCAGGAGCAGGTAATGGGTATCGCTCAGGTCATGGCGAAGTTCTCACTGGGTACAGCGGATATTCTGCGTCGTGCCATGGGTAAGAAAAAGCCAGAAGAGATGGCCAAGCAGCGTGCTGTATTCCTTGAAGGTTGTGCCAACAATGACATTGATAAAGACTTGGCGGGCAACATCTTCGATCTGGTGGAGAAGTTTGCAGGCTACGGTTTTAACAAATCTCACTCGGCAGCTTATGCGTTGTTGTCTTATCAGACAGCTTGGTTAAAGTGTCATCACCCGGCAGCATTTATGTCTGCAGTGATGTCTGCTGATATGGATAACACTGAAAAAGTAGTGGGGCTTATTGATGAGTGCAACATCATGGGCTTAACCGTGCAATCCCCCGACATCAACCGTTCTGCTGTGCGTTTTTCAGTAGTAGATGAAAAGACCGTTCTTTATGGCCTAGGTGCTATTAAAGGCGTGGGCGAAGCGGCGTTAGCCAATGTGCTGGAAGCAAGAGACAAGGCTGGTGAGTTTGAATCGCTGGACGATTTGTGCCGAAGGGCTAGCCCTGGCACGGTGAATAAGCGCGTGTTGGAAGCATTGGTGAAAGCCGGTGCGGTTGATGCACTGGGGCCTAACCGTGCAAGTTTGTGGAAGCATTTGCCCAGCGCTTTGCGAGGCGCCGATCAATGCCACAAGAACAAGGCTGCAGGCATGGAAGATTTGTTTGGTCTAGGCGATGCGGTGGAGGACGATGAGCCGGACTTGATGGTCACGCTCGCAGACTGGACTGACAGGGAGCGCCTCAGGGCAGAGAAAGACACCTTAGGCCTGTATCTCAGTGGACATCCTATCAATGAGCACCTGGAAGAAATCAGCCATTTTATTCACGGACGCTTAAAAGCTATCTGTGCCAAGGCGGGCAGTGGCGACTCTGGGCCATCGTATCGCCAGCGCGGCGTGCCTGTTGTGGCAGCGGGGCTTGTCATGGGTATTCGTCAGCGCGACGGGCAGGGTGGCCGTATGCAATTCATCACCATCGATGATGGCACCGGAAGGGTGGAGGTCAGCTTGCGTGGTGAACAAATTGACGACTACGCCTTGCGTATCGTCAAGGATGAAGTGCTCATTGTGGACGGTGATGTGAGCCCTGACGAATTTAACGGTGGCTTCAAGATTCGTGCGCGTGAGATCTATGATTTGGCCAGCGCCAGAGGACGTTTTGCACGGCAGCTGTTAATTCGGCTGGAGTCTGGTCAATGGCAGGAAAAAGCGCTCGATGAACTGATAAGTACTCTGTCAAATTACAAGAGTGGCACTACGCCAGTCTGGTTTTCCTACCGTAATGGGAAGGCAGAAGCTCGCATCAGAGCAGGTAATCGTTGGGCAGTAACACCGCGCCTGGAGTTGCTGACGCATTTGCATGAATTGACAGGCAAGGATAATGTAGAGCTGGTTTATTAGCGGATAAGCTGCCTATGGCGCAATTCGTGATTGCTTTGCAGGGTGGTAGAGTTATCTTTCGACAAGGCAAAGGAGAAAATTGTGAACAAGTGGATTTTGAACACACTGAAAGAGCATAGAACGCTCTTATGTTTCATCGTTTTGATGAGCGTATTTCGTAGCTCTCTTGCAGATTGGAACACCGTCCCTACAGGCTCAATGAAGCCGACGATCCTGGAAGGTGATCGGATTCTGGTTAACAAAATGGCCTACGACATACGGGTGCCTTTCACGCATGTCTCGCTGTATAAAACAGCCGACCCTTCGCGTGGCGACATCATTATTTTTGACTCAAAAGCTTCGGGTCTGAAATTGGTCAAAAGGGTTGTCGGAGTTCCCGGCGATACGGTTGAATTGAAAGATAATGTGTTGTTTGTGAATGGCGAGCAGTTGTCCTATCAGCAGGTTTCAGCAACCTCTGCAACAGAAGACAGAACAGAAAATCTGTCGGGTGTGGAGCACGTTGTTCGTGTGAATAAGGCGGGTTCAGCACTATCCACCTTTCAACCCGTAACAGTTCCCGCCGATTACTACCTTGCACTGGGTGATAACAGGGACAACAGCTCAGACTCCAGGGTCATCGGGTTTGTGCCAAGGCGTGAAATAGTTGGCAGAACCAACAGTGTTGTCATGTCTTTTAACTACGACAACTACTACATCCCTCGCTCAGACCGGTTTTTTCATACACTGGGCGATAGCTGACACATATGTAGTGTGACCTTCGGGACGCCTTTGGCCCAGTATTACGCCAACTCCGGAGTCATGCTGCTAGACTTAGGGCATCTAATCAGGGGCTGTCAAAGATTCAATGAATCCCAATTTTCTCGACTTCGAACAGCCAATCGCCGAGCTGGAAGCCAAGATCCGTGAACTGCAATTCGCAACCGAAGACGCTGATATCAATATCAGTGAGGAAGTGGATACGCTCAAGAAGAAGTGCGATACGCTTACCAGCAGCATTTTTGCCAAGCTAAGCAGCTGGCAGATTGCGCAACTAGCCCGGCACCCGCAGCGGCCGTACACCCGTTTTTACATCGATAACGTGTTCACCGATTTTGATGAGCTGCACGGTGACAGGCTCTACGCCAATGATAACGCCATTATTGGCGGCACAGCACGCTTGAACGGCAAGCCCGTGGTGGTTATCGGGCACGAGAAAGGACGTGACACCAAAGAGAAAATATACCGGAATTTTGGCATGCCACGCCCTGAGGGCTACCGTAAAGCCAAGCGGCTGATGGAGCTTGCCGAGCGGTTCTCCCTTCCAGTACTCACCTTTATCGACACCCCGGGCGCCTATCCTGGCATTGGCGCAGAGGAGCGCGGCCAAAGTGAGGCTATCGCTCGGAATCTGTTTGTGATGGCAGGGCTTAAAACACCCATCATCTGTACCGTCATTGGTGAAGGAGGATCGGGTGGGGCGCTGGCAATCGGCGTAGGGGATCGGGTGATGATGCTCAACTACAGTGTGTATTCGGTGATCAGCCCAGAAGGGTGTGCTTCCATCTTGTACAAAAGCGTGGACAAGGCAGCAGATGCCGCAGAGGCTATGGGTATTACCTCAAAGCGCCTCACCGAGCTTGGACTCGTCGATCGGGTTATCGCTGAGCCATTGGGCGGTGCACACCGGGATCCTGCAATGATGGCAGCCAACCTTCAGGCAGCGCTTATCGAGGAGCTGGCGACGCTTGCGGCCATGCCTCTGGATACCCTTTTGGCTAACCGTGCGGAAAAACTTCGTGCCTACGGAAAGTACAAGGAAAATTCATGACGCCGGCGGATGCGGTTACGCAATACGTTGAACAGCACGCCAGCATTACGCATTTTTGGGTAGCCTACAGCGGTGGTGTCGATTCGCACGTTTTGTTGGCATTGATGGCCGATCTACGGGATAAACGAAAGACGTTTACCTTGAGTGCGGTGCATGTGGACCATGGGCTCCAGGCTGCCAGTGCCAGCTGGGCTGCACATGCAAGACGTACGTGCGCAAAGCTCAATGTACCCCTTGAGGTCTGTAAGTGTACTGTTGAGGAGGGCTCAAGAGGGCCTGAGGCAGCCGCCAGGCGCGCGCGCTACCTACAATTCGCCAGTGTGCTGGAAACGGGCCAACACCTGTTGTTAGCCCAGCATGCAGAGGATCAGGCAGAAACATTTCTCCTGCAGGCCCTGCGTGGCAGCGGACCCGATGGGTTGGCCGGTATTCCCGTCAAACGAGTATTTGGCAAGGGCGTCATGGCTCGCCCGTTATTGTCGTGCTCTCAAGAATCTGTGCAAGATAATGCCTATCGCCTCAGGCTTGAATGGATCGAGGATCCCTCCAACGAGCATCTGCAATTTGATCGTAATTTTTTGCGTTTGAGGATTATCCCGCTAATCAAGACTCGCTGGCCAGCCGCTGCTCAAACGCTGAGTCGCTCTGCAATGCGTTCGGCTGCTGCCAGTCAAGCGCTGATGAGCATGGCCCAACAGGACCTTGACGGGGTCAAGGTGTCCGGCAAGCCTGAACTTCGGATAGCTGCACTTAAAAAACTGCCGCGTGAGCGCACCTTTACCGCCATCCGCCTTTGGGTTCGCCAACGTGGTCTGCAAATGCCTCGCCTGCAAGATCTGTTGCAAGTACACAGCGATCTGATCAATTCCAGACACGACTCGAACGGCATCGTTAACGTGCGTGATTATGAATTTCGGCGTAGTAAAGACAGCCTGTATTTGCTGATGCCACAAGCAGCCCCTAAGCCGTTTCGTTACACCTGGCATGCACCGTTTGAAGATCTGTTCATTAGTGAAACAGGTTCTACCATTACGTTGGGAGAATGTTACCGGCAGGGTATAAGGTTGCCAGATTCAGGATTTGTTACTGTCAAAAGTCGTGCTGGCGGAGAGCTTATTCGCGTGGGTAATCCGGCCTTTCACAAATCAGTGAAAAAGGTGCTGCAAGAGTCCCCGGTGCCTCCTTGGCAACGTGAGACCGTCCCACTGATTTATATCAACAAGACCTTAGCTGCAGTGTGGCAGTTGGCTGTGGCGGTGGACTACCGACGTAAAACATCTGTGGGCAACGTTGTCGAACGTCAGACGTCAGTATCGTCTGAGCCATCGCCTGATCCATTGCTTGAGTCGTCGGTAGCGGCATCGACTGCTGAGAGCGCGGCCTCCTAGGAGGCCATTCACTGATACTCTCGTGCTTGGCACCAACGCTTATCGGACATCGATTCACGTTGGGAGCAGGTTACAAGCATCTGCGTACTCGACGCTTTTGCAGATTTCTGGTCGTCACCCATCTGACGCCTGTAGGGTAAATACTCGTGACAGGGTGTTTTGCAATTGTGAGCTTGCCACCATTCTGGTAATCTCGACTCCCGTTCGCAGGTGAACATTGTTGCTCGCGGCGGGATCTTACCCACAAGCTTTCCGCGTCGTATTTTCCAGTGTCGTTCACACGATGCATTAACAGACACAGTCCATGACGCGTTTCATTTTTGTAACCGGCGGCGTTGTTTCGTCGTTGGGCAAGGGCATTTCAGCAGCAGCACTGGCGGCTTTGCTTGAAGCGCGTGGCTTGAACGTTACGATGCTCAAGCTGGATCCCTATATCAACGTGGATCCGGGCACCATGAGCCCCTATCAGCACGGCGAGGTATTCGTCACTCACGACGGTGCTGAGACCGACCTTGATCTGGGCCATTACGAACGCTTTGTTCGGATTCAAACCAGCCAGAGCAATAATTTCACCACCGGGCGTGTCTACGAGACTGTCATAGCCAATGAGCGCCGTGGCGACTATCTGGGCGCCACTGTGCAGGTGATACCGCACATCACGGACGAGATCAAACGCCGTGTGATGGTGGGTTCGAAAGGCGCCGATATCGCTATGGTCGAAATCGGCGGTACCGTGGGTGATATCGAATCACTGCCATTCCTGGAAGCTATCCGACAAATGGCTGTGGAGCTGGGTAAGCAACACACGTTATTTATGCACCTGACGCTCGTACCCTACATTGCGTCCGCCGGCGAGATAAAAACCAAGCCCACGCAGCATTCTGTCAAAGAGCTGCGCTCTATCGGTATCCAGCCCGATATTTTGATCTGTCGTGCCGATAGACCATTACCTGAAACCGAGCGACGCAAAATTGCTCTGTTCACCAATGTTAAGGAACGCGCTGTTATCGCGGCAACCGATGCGGATACCATCTACGATATACCGCGCATGCTGCACGCTCAGGAGCTTGATGAGCTGGTCGTGGAACAATTCGGACTCGACCTGCCCCCCGCCGACCTGTCCCAATGGCAGCGTGTGGTTGATGGCATCCGAGGCCCTGAGCATGTGGTCACCATCGGAATGGTGGGCAAGTACACAGAGCTCACCGAGTCCTACAAATCACTTAACGAGGCGCTAACTCACGCCGGCATTCAAACAGACAGTCGCGTCAAGATTCGTTATCTGGATGCTGAGAAGCTTGAGCGCGGTGAGCTGGATGCACTAGGAGAGATCGATGCCATTCTGGTGCCGGGCGGTTTTGGCACGCGTGGTGTTGAAGGCAAGATTATGGCTGCCCGTTATGCGCGCGAAAACAAGATTCCCTATTTGGGTATCTGCCTTGGAATGCAGGTTGCTGTCATCGAATACTCGCGACATGTAGCGGGTATAGAAAACGCTAACAGCAGTGAGTTCGATCTGAATTCCGCAGATCCTGTGATCGCGCTGATTACCGAATGGAAAAATGCGGATGGTGAAACCGTGCTGCGCGATGCAGATTCGGATCTTGGTGGCACCATGCGCCTGGGTGGCCAGCTTTGCGAAATGGTGCCAGGATCTCTGGCTGCCAGAATGTACGGGCAAAACGAAATCATTGAGCGTCACCGTCACCGGTTTGAATTCAACAACAATTACACCGAAAAACTGGTTGATGCCGGACTTGTTATTTCGGCGCGCTCCAGTGGGCCCAGCGTCAGCGATGTGGTTGCGGGCGAGGCTTCAAAAACCGGGAGTGATTCCAGCGGCCTGGTAGAGATGGTTGAATTGTCAGATCATCCCTGGTTTATCGGTTGTCAGTTTCATCCTGAATACACGTCTAATCCACGCGATGGACATCCGTTGTTCACAGGGCTCATCTCGGCGGCATTGCAGTTCCAGGCAACTCGCGTTCACAGCGCCAGCCTGGACAATGCTCGCACTCAGGGTAACGAGCCTGTTCAAACGTCATAGAGGGCAACACCATGCAGCTTTGCGGTCAAGAAGTTGGCTTGAATCATCCGCTTTTTCTCATCGCTGGCCCGTGTGCCATCGAGAGTGAAGCATTGGCGCTGGAGACAGCCGCTATCCTGAAAAAAATGACAGCAGAGCTGGGTATTTTCTTCATCTACAAATCGTCTTTTGATAAAGCGAACCGGTCATCATCAGATAGCTTTCGGGGGCCTGGCATTGCAGAGGGTTTGAGAATCCTTGCCAAGGTGCGTGATGAGATTGGTGTGCCGGTGCTAACTGATGTGCATGAAGATACGCCCATGGATGAGGTGGCTGATGTCGTTGATGTTTTGCAAACGCCAGCATTCCTGTGTCGACAAACCAACTACATCGAGAAGGTTGCTAAAACCGGTAAACCTGTGAATATCAAAAAGGGGCAGTTTCTGGCACCTGGCGACATGATAAACGTGGTGAACAAAGCACGCGCAGTGGGTAACAACAACATCATGGTGTGTGAGCGTGGCGCCTCTTTTGGTTACAACAACCTGGTGTCTGACATGCGCGGCCTGGCTATCATGAGAAACACCGATTGCCCCGTTGTATTTGATGCGACACACTCGGTGCAGTTGCCAGGTGGGCAAGGCTCATCTTCTGGTGGGCAACGCGAATTCATACCGGTACTGGCACGAGCAGCTGTTGCGGCAGGTGTATCGGGACTGTTTATGGAAACTCACCCGAACCCTGAAAAAGCCTTGAGCGACGGGCCAAATGCCTGGCCATTGGGCCAATTACAGCCGCTGCTGGAAACTCTGATTCGTCTTGACGGCATCATCAAGGCCGGTGATCTGGCAGAAACGCCTTACTTGTTGCGTTAGTGCTGTAACCGGCTGATGCCGCATGTCGAATGCGCAGACAACACTGCGCATTTGGCCATCATATCGTTTATTCATTCAAACGCATTGTGCCTCTAATGCGTTGCCACATTCGCCTCACATAGGAAGCTTCACCCCTTATGACATCTAAAATCACTGACGTTAAAGCACGCGAGATCATGGACTCCCGCGGCAACCCCACTATTGAAGCTGACATTACGTTGGCATCGGGTGCTACAGGTCGTGCAGCGGTCCCCTCAGGCGCGTCTACCGGCACTCGAGAAGCGTTGGAACTGCGTGATGGGGACAAGTCACGGTACGGTGGCAAAGGTGTGCTCAAGGCGGTGGAGAACGTCAACACAATGATTCGCGATGCCGTCATGGGTCACGATGTCATGGATCAGGAAGGGCTTGATAAAATCATGCTCGAGCTTGATGGGTCAGAAAATAAGGACAAGCTGGGCGCCAACGCGCTGCTTGCGGTGTCACTCGCCGGTGCTCATGCCGCTGCTGCCGAAAAAAATGTCATGTTGTTTGAACATCTTGGTGGTGCTGATGCGGTGAACCTGCCGGTACCCATGATGAACATCATTAACGGTGGCTCACATGCGGACAACAGCGTTGATTTACAAGAATTTATGGTTATGCCTGTGGGCGCATCATCATTTCGTGAAGCGCTGCGATGTGGTGCCGAGATTTTCCATGCGCTGCGCTCAGTGTTAAGTGCTAAAGGCATGAACACCAGTGTGGGTGACGAGGGCGGCTTCGCACCTAATCTGTCTTCGAACGAGGAAGCTCTGGAAACCATATTGATCGCTATCGAGAAAGCCGGCTACGAGGCAGGTAAGGATGTCTATCTTGCGCTGGACGTGGCCAGCTCAGAATTCTATAAAAACGGTAAGTACGATCTGGCCTCAGAAAACCGGCAGTTCGATGCAGCAGGTTTTGTCGACTACCTGGCCGATTGGGTAGACAAGTACCCGATCATCTCTATAGAAGACGGACTGGACGAAGGCGATTGGGATGGTTGGAAAATCATGTCCGATAAGCTGAACGATTCCATCCAGTTAGTTGGAGACGATTTATTCGTCACAAACCCGAAAATTCTGGCCCGTGGCATCGAGCAGGGAATCGCCAATTCTGTACTCATAAAAGTTAACCAGATTGGCACACTGAGCGAGACACTCGAGACCATTCGCATGGCGCACGAGGCGGGCTACACCACAGTCACCTCACATCGCTCTGGAGAAACTGAAGACACCACCATTGCTGATCTGTCAGTGGCCACCAATGCGAAGCAAATCAAGACCGGTTCCTTGTCGCGATCTGATCGTGTAGCAAAGTACAACCAGCTGCTGCGCATTGAAGAATACCTGGGTGATCGAGCGGTATACCCCGGTGCGGCAGCCTTCAACCAGAAGCTGTAAGTCTGGCTTGCCGTTCGTTAGCCTGATCCATTCATGAAAACGCTCGTTTGCGTTCTACTGGGGTTGCTGCTGTTATTGCAGTTTCGCCTGTGGTTTGGTGATGGCAGCATTCAGGAAGTGTCGCGTTTGCGCACAGAGGCGGAATCCAGCCGTGAAGAGGTATCCCGCTTGAGTGTTCGTAACAGGGCGCTGGCAGCTGAGGTTGCCGATCTGAAGCGTGGGCTGGATGCCATTGAAGAGCGTGCGCGTGCAGATTTGGGCATGATCAATCAGGGTGAGACCTTCTACCAGTTTGTACTTGAAGCTGGTGAAGAAGGCCGCTTGGAATTTGCACCCTCTGATGAATCAGGCACTGGTGAGTCCAGCGTTAATGAGTAGCTCGTTTATGCCTGTTTCGGCGAGCACACTGGACACACCACTATGGTTTGTCGTGCCAGCCGCGGGTAGCGGTCAAAGAATGGGTGGAGAGCTTGCCAAGCAGTATCAGGTGCTTGACGGTGTCACTATGTTGGAGCGCACCATTCGCAAGCTGCTCAGCGTGCCATGCGTTGCTGGTGTCGTGTGTGTGATTGCCAAGGACGACCCCCATTGGGAGGCTCTGAAACTTGAGGAGAATTCCCGCGTTCATGTCACCGTTGGAGGTGACTCGCGTGCAGAATCCGTACTAGCGGGCATTGAGTGTGTTCTTGCTCACGCACCGTCTGACACATGGACCATGGTGCACGACGCTGCGCGCCCCTTGGTGGCGCTGGATGATATCCGACGCCTGGTGAATGCGGTGTACAACAGCGGCGCTATTGGTGGCCTGCTGGCGACGCCTGTTCACGACACGCTGAAAAAATCAGATGACTATGCCACGGTAGTACACACGCTAGAACGTCGCGATCTGTGGCAGGCTCAAACGCCGCAACTGTTTCGCGGTGGTCAGTTACATTACGCCTTGAATGCGGCGATGAAAACCAATCCGGAAGCCATCACTGATGAAGCTTCTGCTATGGAGTTTGATGGCCATCAGCCTCTTCTGGTAGAAGCGCTACAACCTAATTTCAAGATAACGCGCCCGGTCGATTGGCAATTGGCCAGTGCCTTGTTGGTCACCGAACGCCTGACAGGAGAACCGGTGGTTTCATGAGAATTGGCAACGGCTACGACGTGCACGCCTTCACTGAAGGTGATCATCTGATGATCGGTGGTGTCAGAATTCCACACGATAAAGCGTTTCTGGCACATTCTGATGGCGATGTATTGCTTCACGCCATCAGTGATGCGCTATTGGGTGCTGCGGCATTAGGCGATATCGGGCGCCACTTTCCCGATACAGATCCAGCCTACAAAGGCATTGATAGCCGACAACTCTTGCAGCAGGTAGTGGAGCAATTGGCCAAGCGAGGGCTGCGATGTATCAGCGTGGACGCCACCATTATCGCTCAGGCACCCAAGATGGGGCCATATGTAGCCAGCATGTGCGCAGTGATTGCGGCAGATCTGCAAATGGACGTCTCACGGGTGAATGTAAAAGCCACCACCACGGAAAAGCTCGGATTTTGCGGCCGTGAAGAAGGTATCGCTGCTATGGCCAGTGTGCTGCTAGAAGAAGCTGTCAAGTAGCTGTCAGATACTGTGACTCGCTCGATATATTACCCCTGAGTCCCTGTATCTTGTCGATTTGTCTGAAAAAGCCGTGACTATAAAACAGCTGACGGGCAATATTCTCGACTATGATGGCAGGGTGACTCCAAGGAAACGGCTGAAATGACCATGCCAACCAACATCTCTATTGATCACCGGCGTTTGATCCGGGTTGCAGCCTTGCTGTGTCTGGCGCTGGTAGCTCAAGGATGTACTGCTGGAGGTTCGCCGTCTGGCGAGCTAGTGGAAGATTCAGTGACAAAGGACAAGACCAGCGTGAGCGAAGAGCCAGTTACAGTGCGCGACAAACTCAGTAATGCACAGCCTGCGCAGGTAGGCAGCATAAGTTTTGACGGAACACATGTGCTGGCAACGGTTGTGAGCACTGGTTGTACATCCCCCGAGCATTTTGAAGTGCTTAGCCAGACTAACGCGACAAGCTGCCAGGTGACCTTGATGCGTAACAAACCAGATTTCTGTCGTCGTGCGCCAGTTGCTGTGGATATCGCCATTGCCTGGGAAATGCCTGCCAATTGCGACAGTGATACGCTGGTATTCACGAATCCGGTGATTGACATGGGGAGAGCTGCGGGGAAGAGTGAACCTGCCCGTAAGCTGAAATAGCTTGATGCCATACCTTTGCGTATTTCTTAAAAAAGGACCTTGCCGGATGTTGACGTTATTGTCACGTATCGCAGCCATGCTTGTCGTTCTCTCACTGATGAGTTCTTTGAGCGCGCAGGCCTCTCAACTCACGTCGCGGATTGTTGGTGGGAGTACGGTTGTTGATGATCGCTACCCGTTCATGGTGGCGGTATCGTTTGATCTGGACGGTGACGGATTCTTTGTTCACGGATGTGGTGGTTCGCTTGTCAGCGACACATGGGTGCTAACCGCTGCACATTGTGTTGTTGATCCACTGTCTGGGCAACTGGTGAACAACAACAGTGTTGCCGTGTTGGTAGGGTCGCGGGATATTTTTGATCAGAGTCAGGGCATGTTAATAAGTGCCAGCAGGATTGTTGTTCATCCAGCGTATCAGGCGCAAACTTTTACTAACGACATTGCGCTAATAGAGCTGTCCCAAGCGGTGGAGTTGCCAGTGATAGCGTTACCCGCTTCGGGCGGCGATGTGCCAGCGGTTGGTGAGGATGCCACTGTGACGGGATGGGGCAACACCGTGGAAGGGGGGTTAAAGTCCAGATTGCTGCGGGAGGTGGAGCTTCCCATAACATCTCACGCACAGTGTCTGCCTTTCTATGCCAGCAGCTTAAGTTCAACTGCCAATGTGTGTGCCGGGGGCGCAGCCGCTACCGGTCGCGATTCATGTCAAGGTGATAGTGGCGGCCCGCTATTTGTAGAGCGTGATAGTGAGTTTGTGCAGGCGGGGATTGTCAGCTTCGGAGAAGGCTGTGCGCGGCCTGATATTCCCGGTGTTTATACACGTGTACAGAGCTATACAGACTGGGTGGCCAGCATCGTACCTGACATTGTTGTTAACACATCAGGGGTTGGCGTGACAGAACAAGGTCAGCCTCTGAATGACACCCCTCTGCTGTTACAACTTACCGATGCATCGCCTGTGCAAAGCGGTTCTTTGCTAGTAGGTGAAGTGGCTATTTATGAGATCACCGGCGCTAACAGGGTGGAGCTTACCGTTGCAACAGGTGATGCGGATCTTATCGTTTCAGAAGGTGAGAGTTTTGAAGTTGAGGATGTTATTTGTCGCTCGGAAAATCGCACGACTCTTGATGCCTGTGATCTAGCAGATTCCAGCGAGAGACGTTTTGCCATTGTGTTCGCCTACGCACCGTCTGACTTTGATATTCGTGTGGCGAATTTTAGCGTTGGTGAGGCAACTGATAACGATGCCCTGCCGAGTGTGCCAACTGTACCAACCGTGCCGAGCGTTCCAGATGGTGCAGAACAAGATGGTGAAGACGGTATGCCACTCAATGATGGAGTGCTGAGTGAGTCGTCGAGTAGTTCGAACTTCCTGGGGTTTTTTGGAATGCAGTGGTTGTTGGTGTTGGGTGGGTTTGTGTTGCTTAGGCGTAGGTTTGCTGTAGCGATGCGGTAA
>JALZVU010000127.1 GCA_023301795.1 Granulosicoccus sp. | reverse complement strand
CGCACACCAGAGCCGACCGCGTCATTGTCGAAATCCACGCCAGAGGCCAGCATGGGTCCGAACGCCAATGCCGCCACTATATTGCGCTGATCTATGTCAAACAACCCATCCGGATCGCCTTCAGATTTGATGCCCAGAAGAAACTCGGTAAACCCGGTTAAGTCGTCATAGACCCATTTACCAAACAGGGTAAGAACCTCACTGGTGGTGCTGATTCCATCGGTAGGCGATGGGGTCCATGCATATTCGAATTCTGCCAAATTAGGGACAATATCTTCCCAACCGCTGAACCTGGGTCGATCCCAGCCTAGCTTGAGTAGAACGCGGTAGTCAGCCTTGGCCGCGTCATTATCCGCTGGCAGAATGTCGCGCCCGTTAGCGGGCACCAATATCTGACGGCGCGTTGGCGTAACAGCTTCGCTTGTGGGTGTTTGCGAATCAATGTTGGAGCTGCCCAGAACCGCATAAATATCGGCACGACGAAATTTCACGCGAGTCTCCTCGCGCTGCTGGTCCGGCGGGTTGCTTCGACCATCTGGCCAACCGTCACTCAGACCCAGAAGGTTGATTAGCCGCCCTGAAGTCTCAGCCTCATCGGGTTTGATCAGCGCTTGTGCATCGGTGCTCAAACCACTCAGGCTTTGTTCTTGGTAGGCGTCGATCGACGCCGTTGGGATGGCTGCAATACCTCCCGTTGAGGTTGTCAGTTTTTCTACAGCTGCAGCCATACGCTGGTTAGCCAGAGTGACGTTGTAGCTGTCCGAGCCGACATCGTCGCAACGTCCGATCACCACAAACCGCGCGCCAGAATAATTATTAGCCCAGTTCAGCAAGCCCTCATGAACATTACTGCCATGATCGTTGACGGGCTTTTTCTCACCCCAATGCAACGGAATGTCATCGTCATAGTGAAAGAGAATCTGAACATGACGGTCTTCATCAAACCCTGCTGGTGCACCGCCCTCGAATACAGTGACTTCGGCAATAGCGCCAGCGGGTACATTCACCGCAGGCCCCACCAGCGTCGTTGTCGCGTTGGCGCCGTCCAGCCTGCCAGCTTCATGAAAAGTATTCAGGTCATAGGTACCCAGCACGCTTGTGGGGCTTAGAGGTGTGGTGGGGTCGGTGATCGAGAACACACCCGCTTCACAACCGATCAGTAAGGACCCCTCGCCTTCCTCGCGTAGCCGAATACGCAGATGCGTCATGCCGGCCTCAATATTGGTTTGTGCAAGCGTGATCAGATGCACGCCGAGTGTGCCGGGAGCAATGCTGAGCGTTAAGGTGGCGCCACTGGTCTCAATGCCTAGCGTGTCAGAGCTCCAGCTGAACGCAGCCGCTGGGTCTGCGGGCGTTGGGCTGGCGCTAAGCACCAAGCCTGTGATGGCACTTTGTGGGCCGGTCAAGTCCACCAGATTATCTAGATCGGTGCCCGCAATATTAACTGACAGACTGGGGGCGGTGCCGCTAGCTACCATGCGCACACTGAATTGCGGGTGGCGTACCCGCCTTGCAGTATCGCCGCTGCCAAACACCTCGATGGGCGTGATACGCAGTACCTGCCCATGCCGCACTTGGCCAGTGGCGCTGTCGCCGGTCTGCGGCGCACGGCCCGGAAACTGGAACTCGGCTTCGTAGTCAGTGATATCGCTATCCGCTGGCGGTGCCGGCACCGTCAGGCTAGCAGACAGCTCAATTGCATCCCCGGGAGCCGCTTGAATTTCTAAGGTGCCATTGTCGTTATCAAACCGTGCCGATGGAATGTCTGCGCCATTCTGACTAAACACAAACGTGGCAGGGTTGAGCGGTGAGGTGCCAAATTGAACCTCTACCTGAGCCTGAAGCCCGGCTGGGTCGCCGACAAGCAGATCACGCACTGATAACGAGAATCCACCTTTACCAATTGCGTTAGCGGGGCAATAGATCGCAGCCTCCTCAATGGCCAGACCCACCCAATCAGCAGATTGACCGTTCGCCAGTACGAAGGCTGGTGAGAACTCAGTTGAATAGTCGAAGATCACGTTCTTAACCGTTAAACCGAATTGCGACGTACCAATCAACACATGCGGAGGGGCAAGCGTCACGCTGGTTACCGCACCGGTACCTGCATCCGGCACAAACGGGTCACCACCACCGGTGGCGTCCATAAAGCGTGTGACAATCGGCGAATCGGGTCCTGTTCTTTCGAAGCGCAAAGCGGCAGACCCGATGATGGCTGCGGGTGGATTACCCGGTTTGGGGGACAAATGGCGCGGTGTGGTGCCACTCTCGGCGATGTAGTCAGCCGCTGTCAGACCGTTGAGCTCCAGCTCGAACTCGCCCAACATCAAGTCAAATTGCCAGGCCCCTGCCGCAGGTTCCAGATCGGCCGTAATCGCCGCCCGAGTCAACGCCATGCGAAAAGGCACGCCGGTGGTGATCATCGGAATTTTAAGTTTTCCGAAAGGCAGATTAAAGCTCTCGACGTCTTGCCCGGCTATGGCAATGTCCAGAGATTGCAATCGCCCTGAATAATGCACAGCACCGTCGCTGATTCTGCTCTGAAGATCCAACGCAACAAAACGTTCAACAAAACGCGAGAGCGTTTCGGGTAACGCCTGATTGACTGTATCGGCTGTGTCAAAAAGGGACGCTAATGGAATTCCGGCAGTACGAGTCATGGTAAGCCTCACTCAAGCCAGTGTTTAACCAGTGCTGAAGTGCACTTGTTTTTA
>JALZVU010000126.1 GCA_023301795.1 Granulosicoccus sp. | reverse complement strand
ACATTCAAGTCACCGCACAGAATAACGGCGGTGCTCGCATCAACGTATTGATAGGGACCAACGCTATCAATATCGGTTTCTAAAAGAGTTTTTGAGAGGATCTGGTCGCGTAATCTGGTGAGCGCCTTGATTTGCTCTATGCGTTCAACATTGGAATGAAATGCCAGGTGCGCATTGAACAGAGTTAAATGAAAGTCACCCTGTGCAATTACTGTCTCCACCATAGTGCGAGACATTTGCAGATCCTGCACGGCGGGGCTTGGAAGAATATGGGTTCGTGAATTTCTCAGAATGGCTTTCTTAACCAGTGTTAAATTGCCAAATTCGCTGGGTGTTCCGTCCAAATCGCTTAGGTTGGGGAAGCTAAACCCTGATGCCCAGACGGGTGTGTATTCAGTGAAATACTGAGCCATTTCTGACAACTGATCGTTAGCATTTTGATCCGGTATGTTGCGTGCCAGCTCTTGTAGGCAAATGACATCCAAGTCATCGTACTGTTTTATATGATCAGTTATACGCGGCAGGTCGAATCGGCCATCGCATCCACGGCTTGCCTGAATATTCCATGTCAGCATTCGCATTACTTTATGCCCGCCTGCATGAACGATTGTACAAATTGTCGTTGGAAGATGAGAAACAGGATCAACAGTGGGCCCACCGATATCAGTGTGCCTGCAGAAATGATAGACCAATCAACACCAGATTCTGGTGCACCGAATATTGACATGCCAACAGTCAATGGGCGACTGTTCTCTGTGTTAGTGACTACCAATGGCCACAGGAAGTTATTCCAGTGATAGCTGATTGATACCAGAGAAAATGCCAAGTAGGTGGGTTTAGCTAGTGGGACATAGACTTTCCAGATAATACCCAGCAGCGAGCAGCCCTCAATGCGTGCCGCATTTTCTAGATCTTCCGGAACGGTCTTGAATGTTTGTCGCAGCAGGAATATCCCGAATGCACTGGCAAGGTAGGGTAGTGCTACACCCCAATAGGTATCAATAAGACTCAAGCCTGCAAGCGTCTGGTAGTTCTCCACGATGAGGATTTCGGGCACAACCATCAATTGCATCAGTATCAATGCAAACATAAAACCACGCCCTTTGAATTGCATGCGTGCTAATGCGTAGGCAGCTAATGTGCAAAGAACCAGCTGGCCAGCCAGAATAATCATTGTGATGGCAATGGTGTTGATCATATAACGAGGGAAAGGCGCTTGGTTCCAAGCTTCCTTGAAGTTATCCAGCGTCAGTGGTGCAAACAATGAAAACCGTGTGGCAAATTCACTCGGATGTATGGCTGCCCAAACCGCATAGATCAACGGAAATAGCCAAATAAATCCGATGAACCAGGCCAAGCCTGTGGATAGGTAGTGTGTTATCCGATTCATCGGTAGTGAACCCGTTTTTCAATGACACCAAATTGCAGTAATGCCAAAACAACCAGAATGACTAACAGCACCACAGTGAGAACTGCAGCGTAGGCGGTATCGAAAAAGCTGAAAGCGTTTTCGAAGATGTAGTAAAGCAGTAGGTTGCTGGAGTTGTTAGGCCCGCCTTTGGTGAGAATAAACAGATGGTCAACCAGTTTGAAGGCGTTGAGTAGTGCGTTCACCAGTACAAACAGTGTTGTAGGCATAAGTAACGGGAATGTGATTCGCCGGAATACAGTCCACTTGCTGGCGTTCTCAATCGCCGCTGCGTGATACAGATTAGTGTCGATGGTTTGTAATGCCGCCAGATAGAAGATCATGAAAAAACCGGCCTCCTTCCAGATAGTCATGGCCATCAGGCTGTATAAACTCAGTGAGGGGTCACCGAGCCAGTTGTATCCACTATGGCCTACCAGAGCAAGCAGCTTGTTAAGCAGGCCAATCTCGGGGCTATAGAAAAATAACCAGATGTTGGCAACCGATATCATTGGCAGGATAGTTGGCGTGAAATAGGCTGTGCGCAATACGCCCTTGTATCGCATTTTGCTGTTAACCCATAGTGCCATGGCAATAGCCAGCACGATGGATACGGGAACTGTAATTGCGGCGTACATGAAGCTGTTGTAAAGCACCTGCCCGAGTACTTCGTCTTCAAGTAGGTATCGGTAGTTATCGAGTGAGGCTGCGTCTTCCCATTGCACACCAAAGCCAAAAAAGCTACGAGCAACGGTTTTAACGACGGGATAATGTGTGAAAGCTACCAACAGACAAAGTGCGGGCAGTAGCAATAGCCAAGCTTGTATTTGCCGTGATAGTTGCATGGGTGTCTTCTGATGTTTGAGTGCCAGCAGGAATGGCAAGATCGCCATTCCCGCCGGTTAGGCTGCTAGCGGTACCGGGAAAGAATTCTGTCAGCTTGCTTTTGTGCGCTGTTCAGTGCCTCTTCCGACGTGCTCTGGCCTGAGAGTACTGACTGGATAGCGTCATCAAGTAATTTTCTGACACGTCCTGCCTGATGAGTGGAAAGCTCTGCAGTGGCATGTTGCAGTTGATCACGTGCAATAGCCGCTGGTGGAAAACTTTCCACGTACTCAGCCAGTTCAGGTACTTCATAGGCTGCTGGACTAACGCCCATGTAACCGGTCTCTTTGCTCCAGAGTGCAGCTTGTTCAGGGCTTGTCATGAATTGTACGAGTTTCAATGAGGCAGCACGTTCTTCATCAGTTGCATCTTTAAACAGGTAAAAGTTACCACCACCGGTAGGTGAACCCAGCGCACTGCCACCTGGCAGCATGGCAACACCAAAGTCGAATTCGGCATTTTTCTTAACTGTGGTCAGGTTGCCGGTGGAATGCCACATGATGGCCGTCTTCTGCTCAAGAAAGTTCTGTCTTAACGTACCCCACTCGATAGTACCTTCAGGCATTACACCGTGCTTGGAGCCCAGATCTTTCCAGTAGTTGAGGGCGTCGACAACTTTGGGAGCGTTGAAGTATGTCTCGTTACCATCCTGATTCATCAGTACCTGACCTTGCTGCTTGGTCAGAGCGCCAAACATCCAGTAGGGATAGGCTGTGGATGGAATCATCGCACCCCACTGTTCTACATTGCCATCGGAATTCTTCTTGGTCAGTGCTGCCCCCATTTCGGCCAGCTCGTCCCAGGTGGTCGGTGGCTTTTCAGGGTCTAGCCCTGCTTCACGAAACAGGTCTTTGTTGTAGTACATGACAATGGTAGAGCGCTGGAAGGGTACGCCGTAAGTCTTGCCATCAACAACACCGTTTTCCATTAGGGCAGGGTAGAAGCTGCCGAGCCATGCTTTCTCTTCGTCCGTTGTGACCACATCGTCGAACGGTACGATCGCGTCTAGATCCATCAGCTCGTGAACATCAATGGAGAACATAACGGACAGTTGCGCAGGGTCACCACTTTGCAAGGCAGCTAGTGCTTTTACGCGAGCATCATTATAGTTGCCAGCGTAGATGGCGTTGACATCGATGTCAGGGTTAGCTGTTTCGAAGTCAGCAATAATGCCATTAACGATTTTTGTCAGTGCGCCACCCACAGCTACCGGGTAGAACATCGTGAGTTCTGTGTTTGCCATTGCAGGCGCTGCCAGTGCGCACAATGCACCTGCGATTACAGTTGTTTTTACTTTATTCATCCACATCAGGTAATTCTCCAAGGTTGGTGTTTTGATAAGTGCTATCGAAAAACAATGGTGGTTTGGTTTTTATTATTGAAACGGCAGTAAACCGGGTCTGGTGTCTACTCGCTTGCTGGTCTTGGTACTAAAGTGATGCTCAGATGCGGGCTCCCATCTAACTTTGATTGAAGAGCCGCTCGGTATGCTCTGCTTTCCTTCCAGGATCGCTCTTATTATTGAGCCCTGATACGTCGTGGTAATGATCGTTTCAGAGCCTTGGTAGTCACTTTCGTTAACAACGACGTTGAGACCGCTCTCATCGACTAGAGAGACATGCTCTGGTCGGACGCCGATTTGCACGTCCTCGCAGCTAATCAGATTCATGGGCGGGTGGCCTATGAACGAGGCGACGAAAGTGGTTTCGGGCTTTTCGTAAAAAATCTCAGGTTCGGCAGCTTGTTCGATACTCCCTTTGTTGAGCAGGATGATCTTGTCCGCCATGCTCATAGCCTCCACTTGATCGTGTGTTACGTAGATGACCGTCAGCTTCAGCTTCTTTTGTAGTGAGCGAATCTCTGAGCGCATGTCAGCACGAAGCTTGGTGTCCAGATTCGAAAGAGGTTCATCCATCAAGCACAACGGTGCGTTGGATACGATACTGCGTGCTAATGCCACGCGCTGAGACTGGCCGCCGGATAACTGCCCGGGTTTTTTGTCCAAGTGTGGTCTTAGGTCTACCATGTCCACAGCAGAATCCAAGCGTTTTTTCTGTTCGGCCTTGGGCACACTGCGGGCCTTCAGACCAAAAACAATATTCTCTTTGACGCTTAAATGTGGAAACAAGGCATACGATTGGAAAACCATAGAGAGGTTACGTTTCCCAGGGGACTCGCTCAGCACGCTCTTGCCATTGATGTTGATATCGCCAGCGTCGGGTTGCTCAAGACCGGCAATCATTTTAAGAGTGGTTGATTTGCCACAGCCACTGGGTCCGAGTAACGCGACAAACTCGCCTTCGCTAACCTCAAAGTTAATGTTATCAACCGCTGCAGCACCGTCGTAATAACGGCACAGCCCGGATACACTCAAAAAACTGGACATCAGTTGTTCTCTTCCAGTTGGGTGACGATGGGAAGTTCTGCCTCGTCGCACAACGCGTTTAATTGAGGGGAGACTGAATCTGTTAAGAACAGGTCAAAATCGCTTAAATGGCCACTTTTCACCGGTGCGCTACGCATGAACTTGTGATGGTCTGCAACCAGCAGGCTCTTTTCACAGTTCTCCAGAATGGCCTTGAACAAGTACGACTCTTCAGTAGAGAAGTTGAGTAAATCACCTGACTCAGAGATACCTGCTACACCACAGATTCCGTAGTTAACCTGAAAGTTGCGCAGCTGTGAGGTTGCCTCTTCGCCCACGACATCTTCATCCGTGTGTCTGACACGACCACCCACCATATAGGTTTCGATATTGGGGTTGCTGCACAGCGTCAACGCTGCATTCAAATTGTTAGTGATCACTTTTAACCCAGTGTGATATGCAAGGTGTTCAGCGATCTGGCCGGGTGTCGTACCGATGCCCAGAAACAGGCTTGAGCCATTCGGAATTTGCGCCGCAGTGAGTTTGGCGATATGTTTTTTTTCTTCAAAATTAATAACCTGGCGATTGGTAAACGACAGATTTCGACTTTGTGTTGGCAGTGTGATGCCGCCGTGTACACGTCGTACAACGCCCAGATCGCTGAGCTCATTGAGATCTTTGCGAATCGTTTGAACCGACACATCAAAGTTCTCGGTTAATTCACTACTCGACAGCGTACCTCCGCGGCTACTGAGGAGATCAATGATCTGAATTTGACGATCGGATAGTTTCATTACGGGTATCAGAGGCTGCTGGGTTTCGTATGAAGTTGTATAAGCTTCGTTAGATGGTATATGCTATTTCGTATGAAATACAGAGTTTTTTATTCCCGTCGCAGCAGCGCGCAGGTTTATTGCATAGACAACACTGAGATACGCGAATGAATGTCGCGGGTCGACAAGTTGTTCTATAGTGGGGAGCGCCACACGTATTAAAATAACGAGGTGGTGCCGTTAAAACGTTTTAAGGAGTCCGTTGGAAATACTACTTTTATTAGTAAACGTCGCAGGAGCGGTGGCTTTACTGCTCTGGTCGGTTCGCATGGTCAGAACAGGTGTTGAACGCGCTAAAGGGGACCAGCTAAGAGCAGCTGTCCGTCGTTCCGCCCGCGGTCGAATCAGAGCCGCATTCATGGGCACAAGCGTGGCGCTCTTGCTACAGAGCTCAACCGCGGTGGCCGTGCTGGCCGCAGGTTTTGCGGCAACCGGCGTATTGAGCGTAAGCCAGGGTATTGCCTTACTGTTAGGCGCTGACCTAGGCTCAGCTATCGTTGCGCAAATTTTGTCGTTTAATGTGCAAGGCTTCATACCGGTATTGCTGATTCTTGGCGGTTTGCTTTTCTTCAAGGGCAGAACCGGTTACGTGCGGCAGATCGGGCGTATCGTTCTAGGCATCGGCATGATTCTGATTTCATTGCAGCTACTTAGCGATGCCACTACTCCGTTGAAAGATAGTGCATTTCTGGTCGATGTTATGCGCTACTTGGATGCCGATTTACTCACCTCGTTTCTCATTGGCGTCATGGTGACCTGGATGCTTCATTCCAGCGTTGCATCAGTATTGTTAATGGCAACACTAGTAGCGCAAGCGGTAGTGCCGTTTGGTGCAGCACTTGGTTTCGTGTTAGGGGCCAATTTGGGCAGTGGCATCATCGCGTATATGCTTACTCACAAACAGAACGCTAAGGGTCGCCGCATCCCCACTGCGAATCTGATTTTTCGTTTATTGATGGCGTGCGCTGTATTGTTTGGGATGAAGTTTGTCACGTTGCCGCAACCGCTATCTGTGGCCGAAGCTGCCAGTTGGACCGTGTATGCGCATGTGGGATTCAATGCTGTGCTACTGGTATTCTGCCTACCATTGGCAGGCGTGATGGCAAGGATTACAAGTTGGTTGGTGCCTGAAGATGCACGAACCAAGGAAGGAGCTGACGCGTTGAATGAGCCTGAGTCGGCGCTCGATATGAGCGTTATTGATTCGCCCCAGTTGGCCCTGGCCAGTGCCAGTCGAGAGTGTTTACGCATGGCGGATGTCATCAACATCATGCTGACACCGGTCATGCAGTTGTACGATAAAACCGATCCTTTTGCGATGACAAAAATTCTGACTCTGGAGCAGCAGGTTAATCGTTTGCATTCCAGTATCAAACTCTATGTGGCTGATATAGACGAAAAGCATCTAACCGAACAGGATATCCGCAAGAAATATGGCTTAATCAATTTCGCCGGTAATCTGGAGTCTGTGGGAGATGTCATCGCTAAGAATTTGTTGAATCTTGCAGAGACAAAACATCGTGACTGCCTGACGTTTTCGGCAGAAGGATGGGAGGAGCTGATCGAGCTGCACAAGCAGGTCATTACCAACATGCACTTGTCATTCAACACCTTGGTTACTGGCAATCTCACCTTTGCACGCAGACTGGTAGAAGAGAAGGATCGCCTGAGGCATCTGGAGCAGGCCAGCAATGAGCACCATTATCATCGGCTGCAGTCGGGTACGCCTGCGAGTATCGAAACCAGTAACATCCATCTGGAAACGATACGCGGTTTGCGACAAATTAATTCTCTGTTCGCGGCCGTGGCGTATCCATTGCTCAGTGAAAGTGGAGACCTACTCGATAGCCGCTTGACCCAGATAGATCC
>JALZVU010000125.1 GCA_023301795.1 Granulosicoccus sp. | reverse complement strand
TTGACTTAACTCCTTTGGCGCGGTTGCGTGGTGTGCCTCAAGAGGGATGTGCTGGAATGCAGCAAAAATAATTTAGCCAATACAGAGCTCACCGGTCAAGGAGTTATGTTAATTGCTGCCGAAATATTGACACTTGCAAGCGACGACCTTCGACAGCCGCTGGCTTCGAAATATTGTTAATTCACAAAGAAAACCAATAGCAGTGCTGCGGCCACACTTCCCAATCTATAGGTGCGACAGCGAGGCTCCTGCGTATCGGTAACAATGCAGACGTATCTCACTGCGTTGAACATACTAATCATGCAGATGCTGATTACCGCAGTTTCGATGAACTTGGAGAAACGTCTGACGAATGACGTATTCTTTCGGGCTTGGACGATATTCATAGTACAAAATCGAGGTGACATGTCTTGGCCTCCACTCCATGAATCGGACTTATAGACTAATACGTCTGGGTACAGCCTATGCATGACGTTCTGCCCACCTTTCAATCCTGCGTACTGTAATTCATCGTCATGAAAAAATCGACAAAGGCCGTTTTTCTCTCCGCATTTGTCATTCCAGGCGCCGGGCATTGGTATCTGGCCAGACGGCGGCAGGCAGTGATTCTGATGTTGGCGTCAGCTGGTGCCACCTACGTGCTGATGTCCAACGCATGGACTCAAGCGAATCTGATTGCACAAAAAATAGTCAGTGGGGAAATACAACCTGAGCTGAGTGACCTGATGAATGCGTTGTCAGAACAAACCAGTGCTGTTGGTTCCAGCAGCCTAACCATCGCGACTTTTGTCTTGGGTGCGGTGTGGATATTGGGTGTTGTCGGAGCCTGGTTCACTGGTAGGGCTGAACCCAGCGAGTGACAGGGGTCTTGGGCCTGATTTAATCAGCTCATGGAAATATTTGCGAAATACCCATTGCTGATGCATGATTGACTAAAAAACACTTGAGTTGTACTGACCCCGAATAAACACCCACTATAGAGGTTCGAGTTGATGACATCATTGTTGAAACGCGCGGTTACCAACCCACGTACACTGAGTGCCGCAGCCATTGCACTCTCCGCTATAGCTCTGGGCACACCATCAGCGTTTGCTCAAGACAAATGGGTAGGTACCTGGGCGTCAGCTCAGCAAGGCGTGAATGTTCTCTTCGGAGAGGTAGCGCCAGTATTCAGTGATCAGACATTAAGGCAAATCGTGCAGGTGAGCATCGGAGGATCCTCTCTGCGAATCAGATTAAGCAATGTGCTAGGGGATCAACCTTTAACCATCAATGCTGCCAGCGTCGCAAAAAGAGAATCAGAAGCAACTATCGCTGACGATACCTTACGCACATTGAGGTTCTCTGGCGCTCAAAGTGTCACGATCCCAGATGGAGCTTTTGTCTTAAGTGATCCCGTATTGCTGGATACGCACGCTTTTGATGAACTCGCTATTAGCTTGTACTTGGAAAACCAGACCACAATAGATACTCAGCACAGTGCGGCACTGCAAACCAGCTATGTCTCAGGTGCCGGTGATCACACCGATAGCATCGATTTTCCTATCGAGTCAACTAATGAATCCTGGTATTTATTGAGTGGTGTTGATGTTATCGCGCCATCGCACACCTCGGTGGTGGCTACCTTCGGCGACTCTATTACCGACGGCACTGCATCCACTGCCGACACCAACAATCGTTATCCGAGTGTATTAGCGCGACGCCTGAATTCCATAGACAGTAACATCGCCGTCCTGAATCTCGGTATTGCCGGAAATCGGGTTCTGCACGGTAATGTCGGTCCTAACGCGCTGGCACGATTTGACCGCGATGTTATCTCCAGACCAGGTGTCACACATGTGATTCTACTTGAGGGTATCAATGACATCGGACTGCCGGGATTGATCGGGTTACCGGAACAAGAAGTGACAGCTGAACAGATCATTGGTGGTTATCAACAGCTTATCCAGCGAGCTCACTCAGCAGGTATAAAAATTATAGGTGCGACACTAACGCCCTATAGGGCGTTTCTTTATTACACCGAAGAAGGCGATGCAAAGCGTTTGGCCGTCAATGAGTGGATACGCAACAGCAATGCCTTTGATGGCTATGTAGATTTTGAAAGAGTGTTGCAGGATCCTGAAAATCCTTTGCAATTTCTGCCTATTTACGACAGCGGCGACAATCTACATCCTTCAGATGCCGGGTATGAAGCCATGGCCAATGCTATCGACCTGTCGCTGCTTGGAGTTGAAGAGGCAAATAAAGATCGTCAACTTACCGCACAGCGCTATGATGGGCACCAAGGAGAGATATTCTGGACAAAGCTCGGTTTTAGCAACTTTCTGATCTACCGGGATGGAACACTGGTTACGCCTGAGGGCAACAGTGGCAACAGCTTCTACCAGAACACGTTAGCCGCCGGGCAAAGCTATCACTACCAGGTGAATGGTGTTGATGTAGACGGTAATGAGGCGTCGATAGGCTCAATCAGCATGCCTGGGTTCGCAGGTACGGCAGGCGATTTGTAGTGATAGAGCGTGAACAATATATGAGTTTGAGTTCAACCGGTCGACGCAACACTTGAGATTAACGCTGGATCTTAAGTAGTTCCAGTGAATACAATATTGTTGCGATATACCTCGAGAAAGGCCTGGTTCTTAATCCTCTAAAGCAGACTTTGCTAGTTGAGTTTGCTAAGGCGGCTCTGTGCGAAGCTGCCGAAGACAAGGTTTACAGACTGCCGTCAGAAAAGCGGGTTAAACGTCATTCGCGCGCAGGCGGGAATCTTGTACGCTTCAACAGACAGTCAGTGAATCGAGCAGCCAAGGATGGCAATTCAACCCGCAGTTTATCTGTTAGCCAGCAAGCGCAACGGCACGCTCTACATTGGCGTGACCAGTAATCTTATTCAACGAATCTGGCAACATCGGTTTCAATGAGGATTCGAGTTGTATTGCACGCCTCAATCGAATGCCTATAAAAAGGCAGCAGAGCTACTGCAAAAAATGGCCTCAACTCAATTGAAAGCGAGCTGATTCTACGGTGATGGAGATCACAGGCTCAACATTCCATTGTTGTCAACTTGCACAATTGAATTGATTGTCGAATCACTGCACTGATAGTGCACGTTTACACAGCCGATAGCCTATCGAGTCATTGGGCAAAGTGTGTAATGTAAAAAGTTCGACACATACCCCTGAAAACGTGAATTGATCTACAAAAATTGGGGAAAATAGGTGTGCACTAAGAACCAATTCTATCCATAATATTTTGATATTAATACAAGGCTGGTGACACGGTAGATGTTTAGGTCATTGCATAGTCAGGCGGTATTATTTCCTTACTAATGGTGGTGAACCATTTTATGATTACCGTGCCAATGTGAGAGTAAAACCACCGTTGGTATAGAGAGCCTGCATGCGATATATTATTCTTAATTCCACAGCTTGCCTTTATTTGTGTCTCAGCATTGTTGTTTCAGTGCATGCGCATGACGGGTCTGAGCATGCCGAAGCAGCAACGCCTGCAATATCGGGTAGAGCGTTGGAACTCTTGCCAACTGCTGATTCGGTAGTTGCGGGGATGCCTGATGTTGCGTTCGACCGAATGATTCTCGACATCAATCCTGAGAACTACAGTTTCGGACGTTGGTCCGAAGTTGTCGATTGGCCAGTGCTTGCAGTGCATGCCAATCTGCTTCCAACAGGAAGTGTGCTGGCATGGGATGCAACTCCTGATGACTTCGACGATGACCCGCACACCGCTGAAAACTACACCACTAGAGTTACTGTCTGGGACCCCACAGATGGCTCGCACCTGTCTGCCAATAACGACACGGACGCAGATTTGTTTTGTGCTGGTTCTGCACAGCTATGGGATGGAAGGGTGGTGTTTGCGGGTGGAGATAGTGGGCGCGCAGGTCGCAATGGTCCTTTGGCCAACTCCAGTATGTACGATCCGTGGACTAATACTTGGGTTCGCATGGACAACATGGAAGCGCCGCGTTGGTACTCTTCAGTAGCAGCAATGGCAAGTGGTGAATTATTAACCTTTGGGGGGTCCTACACGCCCACACCGATAGCAGAGGTATTGCGTCTGAACAAGCAATGGCGCGCGCTGGATATCGCCACTCCCTATACCTTCAGTGGTGATTATCAATGGCTCCAGGCGGATCTTGATGGGGGCGCAATGTATCTTGGGCCTCACAACTTGTTAGGGTCCCTCGATGCCACCGGCGATGGTCAGTTTGAGCTTTTGGGTGAGCGAGACGATGAGAGTTACCGCGGGTATGGCAGCTACGCTATGTACACTACTGGCAAAGTGCTTGTAGCTGGCGGAGGCGCGTCGAGTGACTCAGCTGTCATTGTGGACATGACGACAAAAAGCAGTGTTCCAGCTGCACCTCTGGGTCAAGGACGTCGGCAGCACAATCTGACTATATTGGCGGATGGAACCGTGCTGGCTACCGGAGGCAATAGTTCGGCTGCCGATCTGCTGGATCTTGCCAATGGTGTTCTGACGCCTGAGCGGTGGAATCCTGCAACCGCTGTGTGGTCGCCGATGGCCGACATGCATGTAGACCGGCAGTACCATTCCGTTGCACTCCTGTTACCTGATGGCAGTGTGTTGTCAGCTGGAGGAGGTTATTGTGCGGTCTGTGGGGAGGTTGGCTATCATGAGCAGAATGCAGAAATTTTCATGCCGCCTTATCTGTTTGATGATGACGGTCGTCTGGCTGCGAGGCCCGTTATCGAGGCTGCCCCTGCCGTAATCAATTACGAAGTTCCGTTTACAGTTCAAACCGGTGAAGCCACAGACATCCAGAGCGTTCATCTGATCAAGCTGGGTTCAGTTACGCATTCGCAAAACCAGGAGCAACGGCTAGTCCCACTAGAATTTTCTTCAGCGCTTGGTCGTTTGATCGTCGACGCCCCTGACTCAAGAAATACGGCGCCTCCAGGGCACTACATGCTCATTATTGTGGACGTAAAAGGTGTACCGTCTACTAGTGCCATTGTGCAGGTGGGGCAGCCTCTCATCAAATCAAACGACGTCATAGTGAATACCGTGCGTGAAAATCACTGGGATTACTACGCCATCGAGGGCAAGGACGAACATGCACTGACGGTGAATCTCAGAGGCGATGTCGAAGATGTTGATTTGTTCGTTAACAGTGATCGTCTGCCAACAGGGCCGGATGATGGCAACGGCTTTTATGACTGCTTGTCGTCGGGTAGTCAGGATGCTGGCAAGCTTTGTATCGTTAGCGCTGAACAGGACACAACCTGGTACATCGGTGTTTATGGTAATCAACGGGCTGACTACAGCTTGATCGCCCACCTGGATGAACCCGATATTGTCCAGCAGTTGCCTGTTGGCCCGACTCAGCCGGGCGCACCGTCTGCGCCTTTGAATCTAAGGGTACAGATTCTCGGGCAATTTGCTGTTGAGTTGTTCTGGGATGCCTCCACAGATCTGGATGGAACGATCACCGGCTACGAAATCTATCGGGATGGTGAGTTAGAACAGTTTACGACGGGAACAAGCCATTCCATGAGCTCACTCGTACCTGGTACACGTTATCAGTTCCAGATTGTTTCGGTGGATAATGCCCAGAACCGATCGGCAAGATCATTGCCGTTTGTTGTTAATACACAGGTGGATGATCGGGATCTCGACACTTACTACAACCCCGAAATTCCTACTGCACCGACTGGGGTTAGATCCGTCGTTTATTCAGCAACAGCAGGTGAGATATTCTGGGAAAAATCGATCGATAATGGCTACATTACTGGGTACGAAATCTACCGCAATGATGTCTTGCTGGATTTCATTGATGCATCCAGCTACTACGATGGATCCATTGTTCCTGGAGTCGTTTACGAGTATTTCGTCATTGCGGTCGATAATGAGCGCAATGGCTCAGTGCAGTCCAACACGGCCCTTATCAATCTGCCTGCACCGACGACTCCGCCTGAAGAAGCCGAAGGTGGAGATACCGTGGCAGGTGATTTTTCATCAACGCCGTTTGAGTTGGATACATCTGGATCGGACACGTCTGAGTCGAGCATATCTTCATCTGGCTCTATGTCGCTCGTATTGCTGTCTATTCTTGCCAGTATTCCGTTGATGCGAAAGCGGCGATATTTCCAACGATCAAGTAATGCCTGATAAAATTCCAATTGACGATTGTGACTACACCGTGTGAGGGCATGTTGTTGGCAGTGACTACGTTGCGTGCGGCAGCAATCAACTGTTGATGGAAAACAACACTGTGGCCCATGCTTCTACTGACGCTTACCTGCGTGTTTTAAATGTGGTGTCTGATACCGGTCATTTTCTCAGGGTGAATGGCGAATTGGCCAGTGGCACTGGATTGTATTTTCTCGTACCCTAGCCGCCCACGTGGTGTAACGCCCGAATTTCCAACACTGTACTGATGACAGAAGAATCCCCCAATGCCGGTCTCATTGAAAACGAGACCGGCGCACAACGCCTGGTCGGATATATTCTAGACTTGACGGGTAACGATGGATGCGCACGCTGCCGCCTGACTCTAAACGAAACTCACCTGAATCGTCATGATGTACTGCATGGTGGTATTGCTTCCACATTGCTCGACAATGCCATGGGAGCCACTGCCAGTCTCACCGTGGATAAAAAAGGTCGTGCGCCTTTTATGACGATCTCAATGAACACACATTTCCTTGCGCCTGCGATGATAGGCACCGAGCTGACAGCTACCGGACGCATTGTGGGGGGCGGGCGGTCATTGGTATTTGTACACGGTGAGCTTGTTGACTCAGTCGGGACCGTTATTGCGACGGCAAGTGGCGTGTTTAAACGTGTGCCCGAGCATCGATTGGGAGATAGGGGGTGACTGAAAAGTCATTATTTTGACGTCGCGATCAATGATGATTGATTTCTTTGATCTAGCGTTTTATCACAGTTGCGGGCACGAGCAGCCAATACTCCAGATCGCCGAATAGTGTCTATTTGCCCATTCGCAGCTTCCCCTCAACGGTGAGCGGAGTTCACTTAAAACACTATCCTGCAGGTTACAACGAATCACCGGAGTTGCGGTAATGAGCATTGCGGACGGTAACAGTGCACGATCTGCAGAAGAAATACATATTGCAGTGAACTTTTGGCGTGCGCTGCCGTTCTTAGACGACATGACAAAGCTACCTCCAGTAATAAGCCTTGCTGCAGCGCTCGCGCTGATGAGCATAGGACACCCGCAGGCCTTGCAGGCAATGGGTCCTGATGGTGCAGGCTCCGATGACCATCCTGTGGCCGCATTCACGGATGATGGTCTGGATGGCTGGGAGGAGCGCAGCTTTAATGGTAATACTCAATACGAGCTTGTTAGCGAAAAGGGTGTCTCGGTATTGAAGGCGCATACTGTGCAGCAAGCATCGGTACTCTTCCGCGAAGAAACGATCAACATACTTGAGACTCCTGTTCTCAGTTGGTCGTGGAAGGTGGATCGCGTCTATACAGATATTGACGAAAAAACGAAAAAAGGCGATGACTTTCCTGCCAGGCTCTACGTGGTAAAAGAATTTGGATTTCTGCCTTGGGAGTCCTATGTCATTACCTACATATGGGCATCTGAGTCACCCGTCGGAGACATCTGGACCAACCCGTACACCGACAACGGCAGAATGGTGGTTTTGCAGTCAGGTGATGCGTATGTGGGTGAGTGGAGGACACAGTCGCGCAATGTGGCACAAGATTTTAAAAATCTATTTGACTTGGATGTAGAAGAAATCGACGGATATGCCGTGATGGTCGATGGCGACAACACCAAAGTGGAGGCTGTCGCGTGGTTTGGTGCGATCAATTTTCTGCCGCTACAGGCACCATTGAGCGAGCAACCTGCTGCCCCTGAGGTGCAAAGAGCCACTGGAAGAGATCTTGACGCAACTATATCTACCATTGCGAGATAACATGAGCATGTAAGTGAGCGCCTTGCATGCTTCAGAATCGATGAACTCGTGTATTTGTAAGCGAATAGACTAGTCCCAGCCCGGACTATTCATGAATAATCCGGGCTAAGCGTGTTGACAGATCCTTATGGCTTAGGGAATCGCACAGTGGGGATCTGATAACAGCGTGTTTTGCGCAATAGCAATGCAACACGACTACAATCAGGTCTTCAAGCATCCCACTGACAAATATTGATGACTGATACCTCATCTCACCCTGTACGTTGGCAGTCGTACCTGTCACCGCGCTACTGGCCCACGTGGTTGGGTTTCGCCATGTTGTGGCTGATGTCACGCCTACCATTCGATATTCAGTTAGCTGTCGGCAGATCTATCGGCAAGCTAATATGGCACCTGCTTCCCAGTCGTCGTCGGGTCACGTTAATCAATATTGCCATCGGCTTTCCCGATTTGAGCGATGATGATCGTGAACAGATGGCTCGCAAGGTCTATGACAATATCGGTATGAGTATTGCCGAGGCTGCCAGCTTGTGGTTTCGTCCTTCCAGTTTCTTCACCGACAGATTTGAGTTGCTTGGCGCCAAGAATCTGGACGATGCCTTGGCGCTAGGGCGTGGCGTTATTTTGTTGCAAGCGCATTTCAGTTTGATAGAAATAAATGCCGCGATTATGGGTCCCCAATATCCAATATCGGTGGTTTTTGATCCACCTAAAAATCCGTTATTTGATAACTTGCTAGCCAATCGCCGTGTCCTGTACCTAAAAGCTTTGATCGAAAATCGACAAATGCGAAAAATGATTCGCACATTGAAGAAAGGAGAAGTCGTTTGGTATTCTCCTGATCAGAGCGTGTCACTCAGCCATGGAGGCATTGAAACCCTGTTTTTTAACCAACCTGTTCTGACTACTGCAGGGACTCGGCGTATCTCTGCTATGACCGGTGCCGTGGTGCTGCCATTTGTCCCCACCCGTCATGGGAACACTGGGCGCTACACAGTGAATATTGGAGAGCCAATTCCAATAACCAGCGACGATGATCACGTGGTTACCCAGCAGATAAATGATGTATTCGAAGCGCAGATCAGAGAACAACCTGAACAATATTTCTGGGTGCATAAGCGTTTTAAACCACCTAGTCCTTCGCATGAAAATCCCTATAAGCGTTAACGCGGTCTCAGGACGCTGAACCAAAATTAGAGAGTGTGTGAATCTCTTAAAGCTTGTACGCCTTTTTAACGAGGTTATAGGCAAGGTCGATCGCAACTTCGCGTGCTTCATCTTCGTGCATCAGGTGCCGTGCAACAAGATCGGCAAGGAAGACGCAATCAACTCGACGGGCAACGTCATGTCGAGCCGCTATTGAAGGCAGTGCTCGAGTATCATCGTTGAAACCCACTGTATTGTAGAACCCTGCAGTTTCGGTCACCAGTTTGCGATATCGCATCATGCCTTCGGGACTATCAAAGAACCACCAGGCTGGACCCAGTTTGATACTTGGATAAGCGCCAGCGAGTGGGGCGAGCTCACGGCCATAGGTTGTTTCATCGAGCGTGAATAGAATCAATGATAGCCGTGGGTCCATCCCATGGACGTCCAGTAGCGGCTTAAGTGCCTTCACATATGAGGTGGTTTGAGGAATATCAAATCCCTGATCAGTACCAAACTGAGCAAATGTAGCTGCATTATGGTTTCGGTACGAGCCGACATGCAATTGCATCACGAGTCCATCATCAATACTCATCTTTGCCATTTCGGTGAGCATTTGCCCTCTAAATATTTCGTGCTCAGCAGGCGTTGTAGTGCCAGCACGTAGTTTGTTAAACAAATTCTGTGCAGTGTCTGGAGAGAGGTCGTGAGTCTGAGCCGTCGGGTGTCCGTGGTCAGTAGATGTGGCTCCGTGATCAGCGAAGAATGCACGACGAACACGATGCGCATTGAGATAGCCTTGCCACGTGGCAGTATCTTCACCACTGCAATCTCCGAAATCATCAAGGTTTTGCTGGAAATTTGCAGTGTCGGGATCTACAACAGCATCAGGACGATAGGCAGTGATAACGCGTTTTCCCCAACTGCCTTGTGCCACCGCCTTGTGGTGTTCCAGCGTATCGAGTGGGCCTTCGGTTGTCGTGATTAATTCAATGTTGAATTGCTCAACCATTGCGCGCGGACGAAAACTGTCTTGCATAAGGCAGCTGGATATATGCTCGTAGTACAGATCAGATGTTTCACCGCACAGTGGCCGTGTGAAATCGAAAAGCTCAGAGAATGTCTGGTCGAGCCATAGCCGGGTTGGAGTGCCTCTGAACAGATGATAATTGTTGGCGAATGTTGTCCATATAGCTCGATGATCCAGCTTTCCATCGGCCCCTTTTATAGCCAACACTTGAATACCTTGTGACACAAGCATGCGACGCACATAGTGGTCAGGCAGAATCAATAATTCGGTGGCATCGGTAAAGTGACTATTTTTGGAGAACCAGGCCGGATCCGTATGGCCGTGTGGGCAAACAAGAGGAAGGTGGCTGACTTCGTCGTACAGCCTGCGTGTGATCGTTCTGCGTGAGGGCTCGGATGGGAATAGTCTGTCTGGATGTATCATTTTTTATCTCTCTATGAGGAAGCTTGCCCGAGAATAGATTGACCAAGCCGATAGCTACTCTCGTACAGGCTCTTGATGTTCAGGTGGTACTTTTCGGGACCAATCTTCTCTCAAGTAGATGTCCGTTTCTAGAAAGAATAGGATACACAATCTCAGTGATTTTAGAATTCAAATCCTTTAGCGCGTACAAGGTTTCCAGATGAATATCGCTGCTGTCAAAGCTGTCTCCTTCTCCATTTCGCAAACGCTCAAAGTGATGTTTCCGGCTTTTGCGCTGTAGCTGATGAATTTTGGTTTTTGCTTCTACCACTTCACGAGCAAGATTGGAGTCATCTGCGGCTAACGCACCAAACGCCAATGCCATATTATCCATAACATTGTTATTGAGTTCTACAAGTTCAGACCAGCCATCGTCAGAAAAATGAATGTGCTGCGACTGCACAGTTTGTGCAAATGCACCCAGTCTTGAGGCGATGATTCCACCTGCTGCAGTCAATTCGATAGCAGTATCCAGTAATTCACGTAGTTCACTTCGCTCTTGCTTGCTCATGTCGTCGTACGGTAGTTTTGCGCTGTAGTGACGAATGTTTGCAAGCGAGTCGTTTAGAGCCAATTCCTTTTCGATGACGCGTGCGTATTCATTGGTAGTTGAATGCTGATACATGTTGAGTGCAGGGAGAGCCATTGCATTGACAAATTCAGATATTCGCAGTATCTCTCGCCGAATATTGGCCAGCGCGAGTGCAGGGGTCAGGCGTGTTGCCAAAACAAGACTGCTTTGCAGTCGCCATTGTGCAATCGGGTCTGCCGCAATCGTTGGGTTAGGTAATATGAATTTGAGTAAGGGTTCAAGAGTTCCGATAAAGGGGAGTGTTAGTAACAACATAGCATTGAAGCTTACATGTACGGCGATTAACGTCTGTCCTGTCGACCCAAACTGCATGCCCATCGTTGTCCCAAACCAGCTGAATACAAAGAACGCAAGCGTTGCAGCGGTTCCACGCAAAATAAGATTTGCCGCAACAACCCGACGTGCCGCAGCAGAGAATCCCCTGGTTAAGCGGATGGGAATAAGGCTACTCCCCAGATTTGCACCCAGGGTGAGCGCTATTCCAATTGGCAAAGGGACGACGCCTAGCTCCACAAGCGCTACGCACATCAAAATGGCCGCAACGCTTGAATGAATCACGAAGGCGAGGGCTGCGCCCAGTAAAAAGGCGGTTAGAAGATCTTCTTCTAGGAAAACGACAAACGATGGCCATAGAGGGCTATTGTGAATGGGCTGAAACGCCTCCCCCAAAAGTTGCAATGACAGCAGTATTAATCCGATTCCAATTAATACCTGCCCAGCTTTACGAGTGCGTGCTGCCTGGGTTTTCACGTAGAGCCAGCCGCCAGCTGCGAGGCAGGCAGGTAGTAGCCAGTCGACTTGGAATGACAGGAGAAATACGATCAATGCTGAACCGACGTCTGCTCCAAGAACTGAGGCAAGCGCGGGTGTGAAACCAATGGAACCTGCACCAACAAAACTTGCTATTAGCAAGGCTACTGCAACAGAGCTTTGCAGCAAAATTGCCGTGAAAAGTCCAACTGCAGTGGATTTTAAACGACTACTCGATCCTGCAAACACGCGTCGTAATGCAATTCCCGCGTTGCTTTGAATACCCTTTTGGACTGTCTTAACCGCAAAGAGCAGCAGCATGGTTGCAGCCGCAACCTGAAGTAGTACGGGTAATATCAGCATCGCCCAAGCCAACGCGCTACTTGCTTCATGTATCGGAGTTCAATTTATGGGCAGACTGACTATGGGTAGGTTGATTGAGAGCCAGTTCATCAGGTGGGTCAGCTATCTGAGCAGGTCCCAGGTAAGCTCCAGTATCCGGATCAAAAAGATAGTGAGTAGGAACGCCGTCCCGAGCAACCTGAACGGAGGCAGGTTTATCGTTGAGCGTCACAGCAATTTCCATAACCCTATTATCAACGCTTACGTAGGCACCGGTGTTGAACCCAGAGTCGATGGGTTCAATCAGGGCACTATTGCCGTTGGCCGCACTGAGGCGAAGGCTACCTGTCTTGGTAATTGTTAAATCAAATAGCATTGAGCCATCTGGCGCGTAGTGTGGACAAGGCACACCGCGTTCAAACTGAGTAACTTCTGCATTCACTTTGCGTGAATACATAATGTTGTGAGAAAACGTAAAGTTGCTATCAAAATAGTAGTGGCCAATTGGGGCGCCGTAGGCAGGTCGCGCCATATGCAAGTGCACATGTGGCGGCCAATCGGTATGTCCACACGGATTGTTGGTGTCAAAGCCCATGAGGTAGATAGGGCCGCACGATCCAAGGCCAATATTTTGATCTAGTTCAAGAGCTTGAATTGCTTCAAGTAGTGCGAACTCTACTGCCATAGCAGCTGTTCTTGCGTCAAACGGGTAGGGTTTTTTTGCGTATTCACCACCTCGTTGATTGGCATCGGCAACTTCAAGTCTGAGATCTACCCCAGGAAATGGAACAATCATGTGCATGTCAGCAACGCGATCATTATTCGCTATGAGTGGGGGAAGCTGCAGTGCCAGTTGATTGTTCGTGGCTTTGAAAGGTACGTCACTACTGCCCAGTACGACTCGCCTCACGGGAGTAACAAGCTCGAAGGTAATATCTTGTGTGGTGTTAAAGGGTACAACTAAGCAAATGATTGTCTCAGTGGCATTGTTCGAACTGTAGTCGTGATCGACGACCTCGAACACGTGCATGCTAGGTGAAAGGCGAACAGCAGGTTCACTTGATGGAGTCGATTTTAGAAATTTTAGAGTGATGCGTATATCCATTACTGGCTCCCTGTCTGATCATCTTCCCAGCAATGACCGACAACTTCATGCACTGCCGGTTCGCCAGCTTTGAGCCACAGACTCTGTTTGGGTCCTTGACTCATTCGCACGTCAAGGCCTGCCGCTCGGCATAGTGCAGCACCTGGCACGCTATCCCAAAGGGTTGTTTTCTGATGCAGGTGACCGGACACCTTGCCAAGGGCTGTCCAGGCCAGCGATACCGCTGAGCTTCGCCAATGGCAAACAGAAAAACCAGCATCTCTGTATGCCTTATGAATTGCTAATGACTCGGCAAGAGTGTCGTCGGTGGCTTGTCCCAGAGACACCATTGGAACCTTTGTGATTAAACGCGCTACGTGATCGCCATTTACAAATAGAGCGTTGTCTTCAGCGGTTACCGTCACTTCCAGCTCGGGTAAGACAATAACTCCAAGATCTGGTACACCATTACTGATGTGACCAATGGCAATTCCCCAAAAAGGCAAACCATTAAGAAAATTGGCTGTGCCATCGATAGGGTCTATAGTCCAGAAACTATTATCAGTTTCTCCTCCAAATTCTTCACCGACGATTGTTTCTCCAGGGAAATCTTTATCCATGGTGTTGCGAATGGCGGTTTCAACGTCTCTATCAGCTTCAGTGACTGATTGCTCAGGGTTTTTGAAATCTACGAGTAGCTGGGTTCGGTTGTTGAAATAGGTCTGCGCTATGGACACAACGTTTGACGCGATAAGCGTGGCCTGTTGGAGGCGTTTACTCGGTGTTGGGCTGTCCACAAGATTCAGATATAGCGCTGGAAGGAGAGTTGTAGTTTGACGGTTAAATTTAATATGTCAACTTAATGAGGTGTATTGTGGTGACCCATATCGAAAATTGCTATGGTCAGGCAGCCTCGGAATGCTAAGGATATGACGAAGGAAAATTCCCTGAATTTGAGCATAAGCGAACGCCGCGTTGTGGATGTGGTGCGTCGTCATGCCAGCATCCCACGGGCGGATATTGCCCCGCTGACAGGTTTGACACCGGGTGCGATTTCGCGCCTGGTGCGCGAGCTTATCGATCTTGGTCTATTGCGTGAACTTGAGCGAATCTCAGGGATGCGTGGCCAGCCAGCGCAGCCGTTAGGCATTAACGGGCTAGGCGGCGTCTCGATTGGTATCTCGCTACCCTATGGTCGGTTGGATGTTGTTGCGCTGGACTATGCTGGACGCCAGCTTGCGGTTCGAAAACTGCCGTTTGAAGGTCGTAGTTTCAAGGCATTGCAAGATGCCCTGATGGTCCATCTAGACAGTGTGCTGCAGGATCAGAATGTTCGTAATTTACGCTTTACAGGCATTGGCCTGGCGATTCCAGGCCACTTGCGCGCAGAGTGGTCAAATGATTTTGTGGTTCCCCCTACGTTGGATTGGCTTGACGTCGATTCGCTGGCAACGTGGCTGACAAAATCCTACAAAGCGCCTGTTTTTGTTGAAAACATTGCCAATGCCGCGGCGATTGCAGAGATCTACGCCAGTCAGGATTCCAGTCTGGATGACCTGGTTGCTATTAATCTGGGACACGGCGTAGGATGTGGGCTGGTGTTGTCAGGGCGCGTGCATCGTGGAATGGGTGGCATAGCTGGCGAGGTGGGCACGCTGTTCCCGCCACTACAACCACGTCCATCTGTTCACGATCTGGTGACGGTGATGCGATCGGCAGGTCGCATTGTTGTGGACATCGAAGACTTGAAAAAATATCCAGTTGAGGGTGATGATTTGCTTGAAGCGTGGTTAGAGCGTTCAGCGCAGCAGCTCTACCCGCTTGTTCGAATGCTCCTTTTGTTAGCTGCGCCGCAAAAGATTGTAATAACCGGCATGTTGCCTGACAGTATTGCCGGTCCGCTGGCTGAGCGGCTAGCATCGCAGCTCAATATAGAGGTAGAAGGCACCTCCTTGCCACGAACTCAAATCATACAAGGCCAGCTCTCAACGCTTGCCAGTGCAATCGGTGGTGCGTGGCTTCCAATTGAAAGTGAGGGCTTAGAAGGGAAGGATAGGGTGGAGTGGGATATAGAAGAAAAATAAAATATAAGTTGTTTTGGGAAACTTTATCGCGCACTATGTCCTCACCTGCACAAGTGCAGAGCCGAATCGCTTCGAATTGGAGGTTTTACTATGCGCAACCCAAGAATACGAAAATTTAGTTCGATAGCCACACCGATCGGTTTGGCTTTTGCGCTGCTTAGCGCGCCAGTCCTATCGTTTGAACAAGCCCCGATATTGGTAGAACTTGTCGAGGCTGGCTCTCTACCAGACGTCGATGAGCGTCTACCTAAAGTTCCCAGAGTTATTACGCCCTACAATGAGATTGGCACCTATGGCGGCACATGGCGCCGTGCCTTCAAGGGAGCGTCGGATGATCGTGGTCCACAAAAATTGATGGAGCCGCGAATAGTACGATTTGTACAAACCGGTCCGGAGCAATTTGATATTGAACCTGCGTGGGCTTCATCGTACGAGTCCAATGAAACCTCCACAGAATTCACCTTTCATATTCGAGAAGGTTTGAAATGGTCGGATGGTCATTTGGTGACCACAGAAGATGTGTTGTTTTACTTTGAAGATGTTCTAGGCGATGACAACCCATGGCCTTGGCCTGCACTCATGACTCAGGGTGACACTCGTGCAGTCATCACGGCTGTTGATGATCTGACGTTTACGGTCAGCTTTGCTGAGCCTTCGCCGTTGTTCATTGCCCGATTGGGGCGTGAATATGTCTGGATGGCATCCCCCAAACATTACTTGAGTCAGTTTCATCCTAAGTATGCGTCTGCTGATGAACTAGCTGCAGCTGCAGCCTCCTTTGAAGTGGGTGGTTGGGAAGATCTTTGGGGCCGGCGCGGAAAAGCGCAAAGTTTTTGGTTAAACCCGGATGTGCCTACGCTATCACCGTGGACGGTAACGGTACCGCCTCCTGCAGAGCAAGTTATCTTTGAGCGAAATCCCTATTACTATGCAGTGGACACCGATGGCAATCAATTGCCATACATTGATCAGATCTCACATGATTTATTTCAAGATGCAGAAACATTGAATCTCTGGGTAGCCCAAGGACGCATTGATTTGCAGCAACGACACATTGGCGTTGGTAATTTTCCGTTTCTAAAGGAAAACGAAGCTGCAGGCGACTACGAGGTAGTGATCTGGAACGGTCTCGAGGTGGATACACTCTGGCCCAATCAAACTACGTCTGACACGGTGATGGCTGAGCTGTTCCAGCAAGCTGATTTTCGCGAAGCCTTGAACATTGCTATTGATCGCGAAACCGTCAACGACATCGTGTTCGCGGGTCTCGCCACGCCGATGCAGGCAGGCCCACCCAAAGGCTCGGCTATATACAACGAAGCGCTGGTTGGGAAATGGGCTGAGTATGATGTAGATCGCGCCAATACATTACTTGATGGTCTTGGGTTGAAAGATCGTGGCGGCGATGGCTATCGTCAACGCCCAGACGGCAAGACATTAGAAATAGTGATAACTACCTCATTGTTTGCATCAGACATCAACATGCTTGAACTGATCAGTGAGTTCTGGACGGACATCGGAGTAAAGACATCGCTAGATGTTGTTGAACGCACCCTCTATCTGGACAGAGTCAATGCTAACGAGATCATGATGGGGCATTGGCCCATGGGACGAGCGGCTTTTTTCCTGATTGATGCAGGTTCGTACGCCGCTACTTTGTCGGATCAACCATGGGGGGTTGCATGGGGTGAGCATCGGCTGGGCAGAGGCAAAGAATTTGCCACAGCCCCTCCGGCAGATCATATGCTTCACGATGTGTGGGAAGCACTTGATGGTGCCTTGACAGCTAGCTCACAGGATGAGGCAATGGCTCTGGGCGCAGACATTCTTGAAATGCATGCTCAAGAACCGAACTGGGTTGGCGTGGTTGGGGCAGCGCCTAACTTGTTTATCAGATCAAACAGGATGGGCAACTTTCCATCAGGCTTTATCAGAGATGATATAACGCGTGATATCGGTATTATCCCTACCGAGCAGTTGTATATCAAAAACTGATTTTTGTTTTTATCTAGTGCAAGCGTTGGAGCACCTGAGATAGGTGGTCCAACGTGATTGCTAACATTATTATTACAAGGCAGCTCTCTTTTGACTGGTTATATTATCCGTCGCATCTTGTGGTTTGTACCCACGTTGCTAGCAGTATCGTTGGTGTCTTTTGCCATCATCCAGCTTCCACCGGGTGACTACTTAACAGTGCTAGAGGCCCAGATGGGCGCCGAGGGTGACTACAATCCCGAGGTCGTAGCTCGTTTGCGAGAACGTTTTGGTTTCGATCAACCCTTCATCGTGCAATACGGTAAGTGGATGTGGGCTATGCTGGCGCACGGAGACCTTGGGTATTCATTTGAATGGCGAGTACCGGTGAGTTCTCTCATAGGAGAATATCTGGCGCTAACCGTTGTAGTCACCGCGGCAACCCTGATTGCGACATGGGTTATTGCATTACCTATCGGCATTTATTCGGCTGTCCGCCCTTATTCCCTGTTTGACTACATTGCCACTATTATTGGCTTTGTCGGTAAAGCGACTCCCAATTTTCTGTTGGCGCTAATATTAATGTGGTGGGCATACGATACGTTTGGTGCTGATGTATCAGGTTTGTTTTCGCCCGAATACGCTAATGCTCCATGGTCGTGGGCAAAGGTAAAAGATCTTGTTAGCCACATGTGGTTACCACTGATTGTTTTGGGCACCTCAGGTGCTGCAAGTCTTATCCGGCAGATGCGCGCCAATGTGCTGGACGAGCTTCAAAAACCCTACGTGGAGGCTGCGCGCGCTCAAGGCTTGCCGGAATGGCGGGTGATTCTGCGTTACCCGGTACGTGTAGCTCTGAATCCTTTTTTATCCACCATTGGTGGTTCTATCCCCGAGTTGTTTTCAGGTGCAGTTACCACGGCCATTGTCCTTAACTTGCCTATGGCTGGACCGATGTTGCTACGTGCATTAGTCTCACAGGATATGTATCTTGCGGGCAGTTTTATATTCATTCTCAGTGTGTTCACATTGATCGGTACGCTTATCTCGGATATTTTGCTGACGCTTGTTGATCCGCGAATCAGATTTGAGGAGGCGTAGTTATGGCTAACGCAATCCCTCAAGATTCCGAAACATTAAAAGCCTATGCGGAAGCTTCCGGCTGGCGATTGGGGTGGGCGAAGTTTCGCCGCCACAAACTGGCGCTGATTAGCCTGTACATTGTTGTCCTGTTATATCTATTGGCAATTTTTGCAGAGTTTTTCTCACCCTACGATCACAGTGATATACACCGCCGGCATGTTCTCGTCCCGCCGCAAGCAGTACATGTATTTGATGCTAAAGGGCAGCTCACTTGGCCACATGTACGTGCCTTGAAAGGAGAGCGTGATGCGGTTACGCGCAGACTAAGCTACGTAGAGGATCCTCAAACAACGTTTTCGGTTCGCTTGTTTGCACCGTCAGACCCTTACAAATTGTGGAATATCCTGCCGTTGGAGACCCGATTTCTCGGGGTGTCAACTCCAGACCGAAAAGCGACGATTTTTCTGCTGGGTACCGACAGCCTTGGGCGCGACGTGTTGTCCCGCATAATTCATGGCGCAAGAGTCTCGCTATCTATTGGGTTGGTGGGAGTGGCTTTGTCGTTTGTAATAGGTATCGTCTTGGGTGGGATGTCGGGGTATTTTGGTGGATGGATAGACACCATTGTTCAACGCACCATCGATCTCCTACAATCGCTGCCCACCATTCCTTTATGGATGGGGCTTGCTGCCGCCGTACCGCCCGGTCAGGATCCCTTGATCACGTATCTGATGATCACGGTCATTCTGTCAGTTATTGGTTGGACAGGTATTGCACGTGTTGTAAGAGGGCGCTTCCTGGCTTTACGGGAGGAGGATTTTGTATTGGCTGCACGTTTCTCTGGTGCGTCTGAGATGCGTATCATCCTCAGGCATATGGTTCCCTCTTTTGCAAGCCACATCATCGCATCGCTTACGCTGTCGATTCCTGAAATGATTCTGGCAGAGACAGCGTTGTCTTTTCTTGGACTTGGATTACAACCACCCGCGGTTAGTTGGGGAGTGTTGTTGAAAGATGCGCAGAGTTTACAAGTGATTAGTCAGGCCCCCTGGCTGTTGATTCCGGGGTTAGCTGTGGTAATCACTGTGCTTGCCTTTAATTTTCTAGGTGACGGTATGCGTGATGCCTCAGACCCCTACGGGAAAGCCTGACATGAAAGATCTTGTCACTGTTGAAGACTTGTCGATTGGCTTTGATTTGAGAGAGCTTGTCTTGCCGGCTGTGGATAGTATTAGTTTTTCGGTTGGCACAGGTGAGACCTTAGGCATTGTTGGTGAAAGCGGTTCTGGTAAGTCACTGTCAGCACGCGCTATTCTTGGGCTATTACCGTCAGGTGGAAAGACAACAGGTGGGCGAATCAGTTACCAGCCCGAAGAGGGAGATGCGATAACCATCACTGACTTGCCGAAAAATGGCAGAGCGATTCGAAAATTGCGTGGCGCTGAGATAGCGATGATTTTTCAAGAGCCAATGGCAAGCCTAAGCCCGGTTCACACCATTGGCAACCAAATAGTGACCACCCTGCGCCAGCACACGGATCTGAACAAGCGTGCAGCACTTGCACGTGCTATTGAATTGCTTGATCAAGTTGGTATGGCCAGTCCCGCAATTATCGCTGAGCAATATGCCCATCAACTATCAGGTGGGATGCGTCAGCGAGCCATGATTGCCATGGCGTTATCGTGTTCACCCCGTTTGTTGATATGCGATGAGCCAACAACCGCTCTGGATGCAACCACTGAAGCGCAAGTGGTGGATCTCTTGATGAAATTACAACAAGATATGAAGATGGGTATGATTTTTATTTCTCATAACATTGGCCTTGTCAGTGAGATTGCGGATCGGGTGATGGTGATGTATTTAGGTCAATCAATAGAATATGGGTTGGCAGGGCATGTGTTGAGAAAACCTGCCCATCCTTATACACGTGCATTGTTGGGTGCGCTTCCAGCCTTTGCAGAACCAGGGTCTGAGCTTGCAAGCCTGCAAGGTGCGGTGCCAGATCTGGCCGCCAGACCACAAGGCTGTACTTTCCACCCTCGTTGTCCCGAGTATGCTGGTGATCAGTGCAAGACTAGAATTCCAAGCGTGCATGTTGTTGCTAATCAGCACTTGGCAAGGTGTCACATTCATGAATGAGCCGCTACTCAGCTTGGTGAATGTTGAAAAGCACTTCACACAATCTTCAGGTTTTCTGCGACCTGCGGTAGAGCCTGTGCGTGCTGTAAATGGAATTTCTCTTATGATTCATGAGGGACAGACAACGGCACTAGTGGGGGAGTCGGGTTGTGGGAAATCAACTGCGGCCAAGTTGATCACTGGCGCTATTTCACCCAGTGCTGGTCAGATTTCACTGCGCACACGTGATGGAAACATCCTTGATGTTGATCGTTTGCGTGGACGCGCCCGCAAGGCATTGTGGCGAGATGTGCAATTAATTTTCCAGGATCCCTACAGCTCGCTTAATCCACGCATGACGGTCAAGCAAATTCTGGCGGAGCCACTCAGAAATTTTAATATTGCCCGAGGTGCAGAGGCGACCAAAATGGTTGAGGAACTATTAGATCGTGTGGGTTTGCAGAAAACAGCCATGAACCGATACCCACATGCGTTCTCAGGTGGTCAACGACAACGCATTGGTATCGCGCGTGCGTTGGCAGTGCAGCCTCGATTGATCATTGGAGATGAGCCTGTATCAGCACTTGATGTGTCGGTTGCTGCGCAGATATTGAATTTGTTCCAAAGCCTGAAGCAAGAGCTTGGACTAACCTACTTGTTAATCACGCATGATCTTGCCGTGGTCAGGTACAGTGCCGATCGGGTGGCTGTCATGTACCTGGGCAATATAGTCGAAGAAAATACCACCGCAGAGCTTTTTGCTTCACCAAAACATCCCTATACCCAAGCGTTGTTGTCGGCATTACCATCACACACTAACGATCAGAAATCGCGAGTGGTGTTACCAGGGGAGGTAGCGTCAGCACGTGCAATACCCTCCGGGTGTGCTTTTCACCCTCGTTGTGTTTATGCCAATGACTTGTGCAAAAGCGCGGCCCCGATACTTAAAGCTCAACCAGCGGGTGGGCGTGTAGCGTGTCACATCCCGTTAGAATCTATCAGATGATGTTAGACAATGACTATTGCTAGTAAGTTGCGACTTGCGTTTGTGGGTGACAGCATCACCGTTGGCGATGGCGATTCGCAAGCGCGCGGTTGGCCATCAAGGTTGTGTGAGCTAGGGTCTCCCATTCCAGCGAAAACGCAATGCTACAACTTGGGCGTCGGGGGTGATCTAGTCAGTGATGTGGCAGGCCGAGTTGCGCCTGAATTGAAATCACGGCTTGCAGGCAAGGAAGGGCGTGGAGTGGTTATTATGATCGGCGTTAACAATGCGTTGCGTGCTGCTGCTCAAATAAACACAATGCCGCTAGAGCTTGATTCGATAACTGCAGATCTAGAAAGCACTCTGACGCAGGCCCAATCCTATGGCGCATTGTTGGTGGTAGAGCCTGCGCCTGTGCTACCGGAGTTTGTACATCGAGATGGTATTAAAGGTGCTGTGGTTCTTCAACATCTTGTGACAATAAACGAGCTTTTGGCGTTGGCTTGTGAAAATATGGGAATCCCATTTTTACGCCTCACTAGTAAGCTGTTATCAGATCTTGTATACACTCAAGCGCTGCGCGATGGAGATGGCTTACATCCGCATGATCGGGGTTATGATCGCATTGCCGGTCATATACTTTTATCGACTGAATGGACTGAATTTTTACAAATTGCTGAAAGCGACGTTTGAATTGGATTCGTCTTAATCTTGTCCAGGCGCTGTCGGAGTTATGTTCGCGACATCCACGACAGAATCGCGTGGCCAATTTCGTTAGGGCTATCTTCCTGAATGAAATGTGCACCTGAAACGGTGACTTCTTCCAGATATGGCCATGTACGCACAAATTCGCGGGCCATGCCGACCAGAAATGCGCCCGGATCTGCGTTGATGAACAGCTTTGGCAAATCAGTTGATTGGGCAAGATATTTACCGTAAGCGTCGATGATGGCAATTGAGGATTCTGGCGTGCCGTCAATGGGGAGATTACGTGGGCCATCGAGGGTGGGGCGGCGATCTTCACCTGGGTTGAGAAAAGGGCGGCGATATTCAGCGTGCTCTTCTGGTGTCAGTTCGCGCAGAATCGCAGCCGGCAGAAGCGTCTCGATAAAGAAATTGTCTTCGAGTGCCATCTTGTCACCCTCACCAGAGCGTAGCGTGCCTATCACTTCCTGAATACCTTTGGGGAAGTCTCCCATTGTTTGAAAGACAGCGGGGATTGCCTCCATGAAGGCAATGCGCTTAATCGCATCCCGATGAGTGTTTGCATAGTGAAAGCCAAGGCCTGAGCCCCAATCGTGCAACACCAGCGTGACGTTCTTCGTGCAGTCCAACTCCTCAAGCAGTGCAAAAAGGTACTCTGCATGCGTCGGAATCGAATAGCTGCCATCGCGGGTATTGTCGAGTTTTTCCGAATCCCCCATACCGATGAGATCAGGTGCGATCAGACGGCCTTGCCCCTCAAGGTATGGCATTACGTTGCGCCATAGATATGAAGACGTTGGCACGCCATGCAAAAAGACAATCGGCTCACCTTCGCCCACTTCCACATAGGCCATCTTCTTGCCTTTGATGGTTTTAAACTTCTTTGGCGGGAGGGCATTGTGGGGAAACGCAGTCATTGCTTGGTTTGTTTATGTGTGATTGAGTCATATAAATATATCATGTATAAATTGACGATTGCGTTAGATGATGTAATCGCAGAAGATTAAGCCATGAGAAATGAAGCATTCGTAGGTAACCATCTGGCATCCCTTTCAACGGCTTTGTCGTCAAAGATCGACAACGCTGTTGGTCAGATAGGGTTGCGCAGTGACAACGCAGCTGCGGCGCTTGTCGCCATCATGAACCACTCAGGCGACAGTATCGACATGCTAAGACGGGTGCTCGATATGACTCATTCGGGCGCTGTCAGATTGATTGATTATCTGGTGCTCGACGGACTAATAGAGCGTAGACCCAATCCATCGGACGCGCGTTCGGTTGTTCTGCATGTGACTGAGCTTGGGGCGAGGCGAGCTGAAAGCATTCTTACAGCGCGAGCCGCAGTAACTGACGAGGTGATGTCCTGCTTGACGGATGAGCAGAAGAGGGCTCTAGGCCCAATTCTGGAAACGATGCTTGCGGCTCTCACACACGACTACGAGAGTGCTCGCAGGATATGTAAGCTCTGCAATGAGGAGATCTGCCGGCCGGAGGGATGCCCGGTAGAGCTTGCCGCTATCGCCTCGCGCGAACCGTAGCTAGATTATCAAATAAAAGTGTCCTATTTGCGTGTACATGAAACGCCTATGAAGCACAAATAACAACTGTAAAAATAACGAAATTTGCAGTGCTTATGAGAAATCCAATAGTTCTTTTGGAGGAATACACGCTTGAACGAATATCCGTTTGACCTTGGCCATCATTCGATGCCTGTCACGACAAGTGCGCCCCATGCTCAAATATGGTTTGACCGCGCTTTGGCGTGGCTTTACGGTTTTCATCATGAAGAGGCTGAGCGTTGTCTGATAGAGGCACTAAAGGCAGATCCGGATTGCGCTATGGCGCATTGGGCTGTCGCATTTCTGATTGGTCCCAATTACAACAAAACATGGCAGTCTTTCGGACCCGACGAATTAAAGATTACGCTAGACAAAGCCAGAAATTCACTTGCTGCAGCACAAGCATGTAATAAAAATGCGGTTGAAAAAGCCCTTATAGAGGCTCTTACTGCTCGTTACCCTGAGTATTCTGAAGATGTTGATCTTGAAGCTTGCGCAGACAAGTATGCAAATGAGATGCGCAAGGTACGGGAAAAATTTTCTGATCACTACGATGTTATCTCCCTGTCAGTTGAGGCCATGATGTGCCGCACGCCTTGGCAAATGTGGGACCCTGTGACGGGTGAAGTAATCGACGGTGCTGATACCTTGGAATGCCGTAGTGTGTTGGAAAAAGCCATCGACACCATATACGAGAACAATCAGCGCCATCATGTTGGTATCTGGCATCTCTACATCCACCTGATGGAGATGTCGCCTGTTCCAGAAGCTGCATTGAAGGTTGCTGATGAGCTGCGCGAGCTAGTGCCGTCTTCCGGCCACCTGCTTCACATGTCGACCCATATAGATGTGCTGTGCGGTGACTATCAAAATGTTGTTGTCTGGAATCATAAAGGCTCGATAGCCGATGAAATAAACTGGGAGCGAGATGGAGCGCTTAATTTCTATTCAGGTTATCGGATGCACAATTATCACTTCAAACTCTATGGCGCGATGTTGCTTGGGCAGTTCAAGCCAGCTATGGAGGCGGTACGTGACCTCAAGCGCACTTTGCCCGATGAATTGATCAGGCTCACAGATCCGGTACCCATGGCTAACTGGTTTGAAGGGTTCTATTCCATTGAAACTCACGCTTTGGCGCGATTCGGAAAATGGCAGGATCTTGTAGATTGTCCACTGCCCGAAGACCCTGATCTCTACTGCATGACAGCCGCCATGAACCACTATGGCAAAGGCATTGCGCATGCAGCACTGAAGCAACACGACAAAGCACTAGAGGCACAAAATAACTTTGAAGTATCAGCCGCAAAGTTAACCGATGAGCGAATGATTCATGTGGTTCGATGTGTTGATATCTGTGGTGTTGCCCGTGAGCTTATGGGAGGAGAAATCGAATACCACAATGGCAGCTATGACTTAGCATTTACCCATCTACGAAATGCCGTAGCGTTAGAAGATGCGCTTCCTTATGATGAGCCCTGGGGCTGGATGATGCCAAGCCGCCATGCACTAGGCGCATTATTGTCTGAACAAAAACACTATGAAGAAGCTGCGGCAGCTTATGAAGCTGATCTTGGCATTACTGACGAGTGCATTCGTTCTAATCGTCACCCAAACAATGTCTGGGCACTGGTGGGGCTAAGGGATTGTTACAAGGCATTGGGCAAGCACAAGGAAGCTGCGATGATTAAACCGCAGCTCAACTTTGCGCTGTCTCGTGCTGATAAGGAAATATACTCGTCGTGTTTTTGTAGTTCAAAGGAACCAGCAGCTTGAATAGCTTGACGCTACTGTTTCGCATTTTCGGGGTTGATCGTACGGCATCGAAAAAGCGGTATTGTGCATTTATATATTGAATGATTGTTCCGAATTTGTCTCGGTAACCACTGTCCTCGCATCGTGGCTACCTCACTGACCAGCATCTTCAAAGGACAGCAAATGGTTAAGTTCCCATGATGAAAAGCGTGTTTGTTGGCCTGCGGTCCAATGAGCCGGCAAGTTAGCTCACAAATTCAACTGATGTTCCCGTTATTTTGCTCACGCTCCTCTAGACTAGGGGCGTGATCTGGCCGATAACGTGCAGAGTCGAGAGCGTGTTCACCCGTGCATATTGCGAGGCAACCAATTTAACAATGAGTGATATAACTGACCGAAGCAGGGACAATCGTTACTGGGGAACGCTGGTAAGCAGCTTCTTCGCTTTGGGTATCTTGTTGACATGCGCCAGCGGTGCGGTGTTGGCGAACGAAAATGCAGAGCGCTATCTGGAACGGGACAGCGTGCGCGAATACATACGGGAGTTGAGCGCCGAGCATGGTCTGAATGTCAATCGGATCGCTGGTTTGTTCTCGCGCCTGAATCGTCAGCAGAGTATTCTTGACGCGATTTCAAAGCCTGCCGAACGCACGTTATCCTGGCGTCAGTATCGATCTATTTTCCTGACGCAAAAGCGAATTGACGGTGGCAAGGCGTTTTTGCGTGAACACAATGTGGCACTGAAACAGGCGCAAGAACAATTCGGGGTTCCTGCAGAAATTATCGCAGCGATTATCGGCGTTGAAACTCAATACGGGGGCGATATCGGTTCTTATCGTGTGCTGGAAGCGTTGGCCACGTTAGCGTTCGACTACCCACCTCGGTCTGATTTCTTTACAAGCGAAATGACAGAATTCGTGCTGTTGGCAGAAAAAGAAGACTGGGACACGATTAACATTCGGGGAAGTTATGCAGGTGCGATGGGAATGCCGCAATTTATCGCGTCAAGCTATCGTAAGTATGCAGTTGACTTTGATTCAGACGGTACGCGGAATTTGTTCACGAGCCACCCTGACATCATCGGCTCAGTTGCCAATTACCTGTCTGTGCACGGATGGCGTGCAGGTGAGCCTGTAGCTGAACGATGGGTGCCACAATGGGGTATTGCAGATCCCATGCTACAGCTTGTGCGGGAAGATCTGAAACCTGAGATAAATCCTGAGACTGTTCGTGCCTTGGGTTTTGCGGCAGAGGTATCTTCGAGCGACACAGGCGAAAACCAATTGCTCAGTGTTATGACCTTGGACGGCGATGGTGGTCAAGAACTTTGGGTGGGCTATCGTAACTTTTATGCAATAACTCGCTACAACCATAGCCGCCTTTATGCAATGGCTGTGTTCCAACTTGCTGAAGCTATTCGCGAGGCTTCGTTGTGAACTACTGTTTCTGAAGCTTGGCAGTGGCGGTGGATGATGAGCGGTTTTTGTCTTTGGCAGTGAGGCAATGGGGTATCTCATTGGCAACAGTTTCGACAGAATTGTGTGAAATACTTCCGAGAGATTTATACTTTCAATTCCGTAATAAATGATGGCTCAGTCATTCAGGCGCTCTAGTGAGCGTCGCAATCAAGCGTAGAAATCGACTCTAAATGCCATTGCACCCGCTCGACCATTTCTGTCGCACAGCGTTCTGAGCTATGTGTTTTCAGCACGTTTCGATTACAGCCAAGCTACGGTATCTCTCTGAAAAATATCTTCCTCAATAGGAAAGATAGTCAAAATTTTGACGATCATTTGCTTGCCCTATAAGCTGCATCTGGCCGAAACATTTCGAGCAAGGTTTCACCGTTTCGTATACCTTCCGTGGCGTGTAACATAAAGGGTAATAAGACCAACGTGCCAAAGTTCATCCGCGTTCGAACCAACGGACTCAAATTCCTGTCAGCCTTAATGGCGCTTTGTGCTTTTTTGTTTAACAGCACTCCTGCTTTTGCACAAAATTGGTGCTCTGGCAAAGCGACTGATCTTGATAGTCGTGTGGTCGAGCCCATGGCCAAGCCCAAGGCCCTTCAGACCTATGTTGATCCAGCATTCGGTACGAAGGTTACCCGGATCACGGACGCACCTTACGGCACTGCTCGTAGAACGTTGTACAACACTATCCAACCGTGGAATGCTGATGAGTCATTTCTCATGCTTTATCATACAGGTGATGAAGACGCTGGCCACCATCTGTACGATGGAAAAACTTTCAAGTACATCCGACAAATGGAATTTATTCCTGCTGATATTGAAGGAATTTACTGGGATGAGAATGACCCGGCAACTTTGTACTTCATCCAACGACGTCCGTCCAATGACGCCCTCTACGGCAAACTCGTAAAGTACAACGTCAACACACGTCAACGAAGTCTGGCTGCTGATTTAGATCCTATGTGCGGAAGACCCGCTGAGCGCAACGGTGAAACGGCCAGAGGCGGCAACGACATTCAGGGAATTGCCAACAACACTGTCGGATTGCGGTGCAGAAATGATGCGGTAAGCGGGCGCTCGTCTGACATCACCTTTTATGCGAACGTTCGCACTGGAAAAGTTAGCAAACAAGTCACGATTGATCCGACCCGTCCCCAAGGTTCAAACACATATGGATTCAGGTCTGATGTAGCGGCCTCCACTCTAGATAGCGGTCGACGTGTTGTCGTACAAGACAGTGTGTTTGATGCAAACATGAACTTCCTGTATCGACTTGATAGCTCATTGGGACAATTCACCGCAAGAAACGGTGGACGCTATCCGGTGCCTAAACTTGAACACGCTACCACTGGGCAAATGGCGAACGGGCACGATGCTATTTTTTCTCCACGGTATGATTCAGCGCCAAACGGGTGCGACGGCGACAGTGATGCTGGCCGAGGTGCTCTGGTTGCTCATGATGTCGAAACTGGTGGTTGTCAGGTCATGGTGGGTCGAAGCACTGGTTGGGGCTATCCTCTAAGTGGAGTACATTTGTCCTCAGAGTCGAGTAAAAGCCCTGGCTGGGTGACCATGACTACAATTGGCTACAGAAACCTTGCCTATTTAAAAAACGGCCAACCCGCGCCACTGTCGTTTTCTGAACTCAGTCTGACGCATGCCGATTCAAACAATCCGACAACCTGCCGTATTGCCCATACTAGAACGATGGGCAAGAGCGCCACGCGTGGTGGCAGTTACCGCGGTGCATACTTTGGCGAACCACATGCTGTCATGAGCCCTAGTGGATCACGCGTGTTATTTAATTCCGACTGGTACGATTCAGGTTCAGTCGATACCTATTCAGTCGATCTCGGAACGCCTGTGGGGAGACAGCAGCCTGCTCCCGTAACGCCAGTTAGCACCCCCAAATCTGATCCAACAAGCAGTCCGACAACAAGTCCAACAAGCAGTCCAGCACCTGCCTCGCCAGTCTATCGCTTGCAAACACAAGTACGCTTGGACGAATCACCAGCACGCGTTTACGTTGATTTTGCCGATTCTAACCAGGGACCGAATGACCGAGTCACGATCGCTCGGGCTGGTTCACCAGATAGTCATTTGAAAATGTGGCTTTACACTAATGGCAGTCCAAACTTGAGTGGCCCTGGTCCTCTTACCGGCAGACTTGGCTTCCGACAACAGTACATTGGGACTGGTGACTTTGAAGCCAGGCTATTTATCAATGGTGACTTCGACACGGCAGTAAAGCGGATACCGTTTAGCATCCCTTAGCAGCTCATATTGCAAGCCAGAAGAGGAACCTGGACACCGTTGAGTTTGCCGATCACGTGCTTTTCAATGGTGCTGAGAAGGTCAGAGACACTTAACGTCGTTTGATTTAAATCGAAAATTCTCAGTGTAGTAGTAGAAGAACGCTGAGATTTTCAACAACAGCTGAACGTTGTTAGCGCTTCGCAGCTTGGTACAGAGGCTCTACAATGCTCGCGTAATTAGTCAGATCTTTTATTCTTGACTCATTGCTTGGATGAGTGGACATGAATGCCGGTCCACCGCCGCCACTGCTCGCTTTGGCCATTTTTTGCCAGACTTCAATCGCAGCATTGGGGTTGTAACCCGCACGTGCCATCAGTTCGATACCAACACGGTCTGATTCAGTCTCGTGCAGCCGGCTGTTAGGCAGTCCTACTGTGGTCTGGTAAGCCAAATCGGCTAGTCCTTGTGCAGTTGCGCCAGCTCCGGTAGCTGCACCCAGGATGCCAACGACTAAAGATTTGTTAGCTTCTGAAGAGGCTCTTTCGCGCGAATGTTCACGCAGGGCATGGGCGATTTCGTGTCCCATTATTGCTGAAATCTGAGCATCGGTTAGTTCAAGCTGATTGATGATCCCCGTGTAAAAAGCGATCTTGCCGCCGGGCATGGCCCAGGCATTTAGCTGGTCCGAAGTGATGACATTAACCTGCCAGTCCCAAGCAACGGCATCTTCTCTAAAAACGCTAACGTTGGGAATCAGCCTGTCAGCGATAGCACGAACTCGCCGAGTCAAGGCGGCATCCGTATTTAATGCACCCTCTTTCTGCGCATCGCCCACCACTTGCGCATAAGCCGTAACCGCACCTTGTTCCAAATCAGAGCTCGAGATCAATGGAGACATGCTCTGCTTGCGGTCTAACCCGATAGTGCCTGGCTTGGTCGTCTGTACACTAACGCAGCCCACCAGCAACGAAACCATGGCTAGGGTGACGACACAAAACGCCCTCCACCTCGGCAATTGAGAGGGGTTGGAGCTCTTCCGATCGCAGCAAGAAATGTGTGATGTTCCAGCGTTACTCATATGTAAATTCCCATCTTGTGAGTACGAATTTTCCTAAGCTGTATTCTGCCACGAATGTGCCCTGTCAAGGATTTGAAGCTGGCTAATGAATCTAGCTGGCCTGCTTGAGTTGCAGAGGGGCAGGGCCATCACTTTGCTGTGTCAATAACTGCTGCATATGTTCGGCTGAAAGTGGCTTGCTGAACAAATACCCTTGGCATATCTCGCAATTCATATTGATGAGGTATTGATGTTCGCTCTGAGTTTCAACGCCTTCAGCGACGACATCCATACCCAGATTGTGTGCTAGCGACAGGATCGCTGAGACAATTTTTTCATTTGGTTTACCAAGCTCGATATTGGTTATAAAGCTTCGATCTATTTTCAGCGTGTCGATAGGCAATGAGGTCAACGCCCCAAGTGATGAATATCCTGTACCAAAATCATCCATTGCAATTCTGACACCGGTCATGCGGATATTGTTGAGTGATTCAACGACGTCATCGGGTGCCTCCATCATGCACGATTCCGTGATTTCAATTTCTAGGGCACTTGCACATAGCTGATGCTTTTCAAGTGCACTAGCGACGACATCCACCATATTGCTCAGTTTGAACTGGCGTTGTGATACGTTGACCGCCAATCGAGGTGGTGCAATGCCCATTTGATTCCACTGTGCCCATTGTTGACAGGTCTGGTCAATGATCCATTCACCCAGTAGGCCAATCAGGCCCATATCTTCTGCGATGGGTATGAACAGATCTGGCGGCACATTACCACGCTCTGGATGGTGCCAACGCAGAAGCACTTCAGCACCCGCTATGGCTCTTGTATGCGTGTCAACCTGTGGTTGGAAGTGTAGCGTAAGGGATTCATTTTCGACCGCGATACGCAAGTCGCGCTCGAGGCTCAAGCGATCTTGTATGCCCCGTTGCATGATGGCACCAAAGAAACGGTATGTGTTCTTTTGCTCGCGTTTTGCTGCGTACATTGCCGTGTCAGCGGCTTTAACTAAAGCATCAACCTCAGCACCGTTTTCCGGATATGAAGAGATACCAATGCTGGTACCCACCACGAATTCCTGATCCATTATCAAAAAGGGTTTTCGTAAAGTAGACAGCACACGTTCTGCAACGATTTTTGCGTCCATGGCATCGGTTAAATCGTTTATTAATATGATGAATTCATCACCACCGATTCGGGCAACTGTTCCAGCTGAAAACGTGCTGCTGTCACTGTCACGCATGATAGTGTCAGTGTCACGTACGCAATCAATCAGTCTCTGTGCTACCGCCTGGAGTAGTACATCCCCTGCATCATGCCCGAGGGTGTCGTTGACTTTCTTGAAGTCATCCAAGTCCAGGAAGAGCAGCGCATTTTGTTTATCGTTTCGTTTTGATTCAGCGATTGCCTGACCAACCAGTTCGAGAAAAAGACGACGATTTGGCAGGCCAGTCAGACTGTCCCGATAAGCCAGTTGTTCGATCTTTGCATGCGATTGCTGCAACTGTAGCATTGACTTGCCAAGCGCGGTTTTCATGTTCTGGAACGCACGTGCAAGGTCGCCTATTTCATCTGTTCGAAGCAGTTTCTGCCCAGAAACATCTATATGATTTCCTTTGCCGATCTCCTGTGCCAGATAACTCAGTTGACGAACCGGGGTTACCACCAGGTAGCGCAGCAGGATAATGAGAATGAATGATGTCAGGACAATCGCACCCACAGAAACAACAGCCACTGAGATGCCAAGTTGTTTGCTCGCTGCGCGAAACTCGGTGGCTGGTAGCACGCTTATTAGCATCAGATCTGGATGTAGCCATCGAGCGCTGGCGTACACAGATTCTCCGTTAAGCTGGGTGAGTACGGTGTTTTCGTTAGCATCTATACGTTCAGCTTTAGAGTCGTGTGAGGTTACTGAATGCAAGCCGATAGCATCTTTGCCAATCATATTTCTCTGCGGATGAAATATGATTCGATGCTGACGGTCTACCGCGATCAAATAGCCGTTGTTGCCGATTTTATGCGTCTGAATCTGCTTTTCAAGATAGTCAAGACTTGCTGTTACTGTCATAAACCCTCTGAGAGTGGGCTTTGTAGATATCGCATCAGTACGTAGATCTTTTCGGAAGATAGGCACAGATATCAAGAGTGTTGTCTTGCCATCATCAGGGTTGTCCAGCACCGTTGTCATGATGTTTGAACCGCTGGCTAACATGCGCTGAAAGTACGGTGTGTCGAATTCTTCTTCGGTGAGATTTTTAAGGTTTATTCTGGCAACGCGGGTGTCTTCATAGCCATCAGGCAGAATCAACCGTATCTCTCGATATTCGGGGTAAGCTTGAAAATACTTAGTGAACAGGCGAAGTAACGCTGGCTGAACTAGTTCATAACGATCTGCTTCATTCTCAACCATAACATAGCGATCCATTAGGTTAGAGCTTGAAAACAGACGGGTATTGGCAGTGGCGTTGTCGATATAGGATTTTGTTTGCTGTTGAGTCTGGTTGAGTAGCAGTTGCATTTGGTTGAACAGCTCACGCTCGGATTGTTGTCGCAGTTGGCCAAACACAACTGCAGCCAACAACAGCATAGATGCAACAATAGCCACTATGATGACAATGACAAGTTTGCCTTGAAGTTTCATTTCAATTCCTTGGCGTATCAGTGCGTAGGTGAGTAAATATATCCAGCTCAGCGATACCCGCGAAGTAGATCAGCTCCAATTGAATTCACTTTTTTCTGAGTCCGCGGGGAGAGTGGTTGAATGAATTCGGAGTTTTTCAGTTGCTCAGAATTTGGGTTAATTACAGTATTGTTCGTATAATCGTTTGACATGAGGTTGGCAGCAGCCAGGTTAGGAGTAGCGTAGAATACCCACTCAGCCAGCCGAGCGGCAATAGCGGGCTGATTGATAAAATTCAAAAATTGGTGTGCCAGAATTTTGTTAGTAGATGCTTGAGCCACTGTGAAATAATCCGCCCACAATAGTCCTCCTTCTTTAGGTAGGGTGTAGGCGATATTTTCATCCTGCTCCTGAAGCATCAATGTATCGCCGCTATACATACTGGCAGCCCAGACGGTTCCGTCGAGCAATGAAGAATCCTCCGACAGGCTGGGATAAGTATATTGCTTAATAAAAGGGCGCTGTTCTAACAGTACTTCTCGAGCGTCTTTCAGGTGACTGGACTTGCCGGAGTTGACAGAATGACCAGTAGCTGCAAGCGCAATTGCTGTAAGCTCGCGCGAGTCACTGGTCATGGTGATTTTGTTGCGCAGTCGCTCATCTGGGTTCAGCAGGTCCATCCAGCTGTCAAACCCCGCGGGCACAAGGTCTTTTCTATACGCGATACCCATCGTGCCCCAGAAGTACGGAACAGCGTATTCGTCGACACCCTCAAAGGCGTGAATCCATTGTGGATCGATATACTGGATGTTTGGAATCAGTGTTTTATCTAGTGGTTCTATCCATTTTCTATTGCCGTAGCGTTTCACCCGAATGCTGTTGAGCAATAGCAAGTCGTAGCCCCGACCGGCAACAACGGCCATTTGTTCATCACGCGACTGGTCTGACTCGAAATAACTAAGCTCTACCTCAGTATCAAATTCCTGCTCGAATTGTGCAATGATCTGGGGATCCATGTATTCCGCCCAAGTGTATATTTTAAGTATCTGGGTGGATAGTGCTGGTGATGAAGCAGTGATTAGAAGGCTGAAAAGTACGATAAAACGCGCGAGAATATAGCGGTTTGGTTTTCTGATGAATGGTGCGGCATCAAACATTGCAACAATCTCGTTAGCGAAGGCATTCCAGTTAAAGTGAGTACAATACAGCGGCGCATCACATCCCTTACGGCTGGTATCGGCTGAGAATGCGCTAACCTGTGAGTTTCGTTCATTGCTAGTTCACGTAACGGTAACTCACTAGGGGTTGCTGCTATCCCGTGAGCTGGGTGTCTGCGTGCATTTTCGTGTTCGTGCAGAAGATGCCTTAATTCAATTTGCAACCGTTCTTTTTCTACCTCATCTCGTTTACGTAGCAATGGGCTGTTGTTAGGGCTGCATGCTGCATCAGCAATAGCGGCTCGTTCAGGTTGTCAAAAGCAATCGTATCAATATCAAGCAAGGCCAGACTCTCGTCCAGTGGCATCTCCAACAGCTTGAGCTCTACGGGTGTCGCTAGCCTAGCGGTCACTTTTTCATTCACGGCACCTAGTTGAATGCCGTGCTGCTTCAGCATCCAGTCGAATATAAGTTCAGGAATCTGATCCGTTTGAGTTGGAAAATCTGGTACTCGGCTCAGTGGTATGACGACGTCGTCGACCATGACAGGTTTATCTTCTGCACGTCGTACCCTGACCATGTGTGACACCTCAGCGTTCTCATCCAGTTTCAGACGCTTACGCTCATCAGCGTTAGCAGCTCTGACATCCACGCTCAAGACAGTTTGCTCTGTGTTAATCAGTTTTCCCTCAGCGGTCTGTAGTCGAAAATACTGATAAAACCGCGATAGAGTGTGATTAGGCATTCGCCCTGTGACTACCGTACCGGTGCGGCGTCTACGCATGACAATGCCTTCATTGGTCAGATCTCCCATGGCTCGCCGTATGGTGCCGTAGGACACACCAAGCAACCTGGCTAGATCCATTTCAGCAGGCAGCACATCGCCTTCACTCCAGATGCCAGATCTGATGCGCTCGATGATGCGCGATTTTACTTGCTCATGTAGCGGGGCGGCTTTCAGGCTTTTGCCTACATCAGTTTTCTGCTTTTTGTTACTCGCCAACGAAATAGTCCTTGCTAATTACCCGTAAATGTATTTCTATATAGTTATGAGAAATGACAGTCTACCGGATCCTGATGTGGGGCGAATGCTATCGCAGCTTGCCTCATTGGTGGAATGCAACACCTGTTTTCCGCCGGGAGACAATTATCCCGCAATGGTAAATCTTCTAAGACATCTGTGCGAGCCGCTGCATGCTTGTTTTGACATTATCGAGGTACCCGAAGAGCTATGGAGTGCGCCTGGCGCTGCTGGGGTCAGGCTCAACCTTCTGGCGACACCTTCAAGCGATGAGCTTGGAATTCCTGAGGTACTTATCTATTTTCATGTTGATACTGCGACCGTTGGCGACGGCTGGACCCGCGACCCATTCTTGCTTAGCCGCGAAGGAAACCTTCTGTTTGGTAGGGGAACGGCTGATATGAAGGGCACCATTGTTGCCGTACTCGACGCATTATTGCGCCTGCGTCAGGCTGGCAGCTCGTTGCAATACAAACCTGTTTTAGCCTTTTGCACTGATGAGGAAGGTGGCCGATATCCCGGAATTCGCTATCTGGCAGAGAATCACAAACTCCCCGAGACGCTGCTTAACCTGAACGGCTCTGCAGCAAATCGCATATGGGCTGGCTGTTTTGGCTCAATGACCCTTGAGTTACATTGCACAGGACGTTCAGCGCATTCAGGCACGCCGGAGTCAGGCATAAATGCCGTTGAAGCAGCGTTGCCCGCTCTTTTAGCGTTAACAACATTAAAAAGCATCGTGGAGCAAAGACAAAGTGCGATGCCCGCGTCCCCCACAACGCAAACGCCGCTCACTGCGCGACTCAACATCACGGCAGTGGCAGCGGGTGACACAGGGTCAGCACTGCCTGGTGAATGCCGAATCATTATCAACAGGCGCTATTGTCCGGAAGAGTGTGAATCTGACGTCCGCAACGAAATTGAGGATGTCATCAGTCGAGCCTTGTGTCCAACACCGCTGCTGAGCTGGTCATTATCTGACATCGGGCATCTGCCTCCCGTCAGTGACCCTGACGGTCGTGCAACCGATCGCTGGACAGCAGCACGAGCCGCGGCTACTGGTACTTCCGTGGAGAGTTTTCAGCGCTACGGTTCAACGACATCTTCTGACTTCGGTTGGGTTCAACGTGCAGGTATTCAGCATCTTCTGCTGGGAGGTCTTTCCCGGCCAGATAGAAACGTGCACGGGCCGGATGAGCATACAAGCATTGACGATCTGATCGCATTGTCACGATCAGTGGAATACTTCTTAAGCGCTGGATTCACAGCGTCGGTACCCGTAACCCAAGCCGCTCAGCACGACGCTGGCTCCACTAGCCTTTAACCTTCGTTAAGGAGATTTGCCATGTCATTTCCTCAATTCAATCGTCGACAATTTCTGCTCAGCGGTGCCGCCCTCGGTGTAAGCGCTTTGGGGCTGCCAGTCACTTCAGCCATCGCTGCCACGCCTGGTGGAACACTGCGTGTCGGTTTGAACATAACACCCAACAAGCTTAACCCGATGCTCGCGAGAGTGAACTCCGAGTACATGCTAGGTGAGATGCTCTATTCAGGTTTGACAACACTGGCTACCGATATGTCAGCGCAACCCGATCTTGCTATTGAATGGAGTTCTAATGAAGACGCCACTCAATGGCGTTTTGTGCTGCGTGAGAATGCGCAGTTCTCCAACGGTGATCCCGTTACTTCGAACGACGTCGTCGCCTCATTCACCAAACTGCTGGACCCTGAAACTTCGGCACCCGGTAGACGCAACCTGGGCCCTATCAAAAATGTGGAAGCTGATGGAGACTTTGCAGTAATTTTCGACACGGAGACCCCATTCAGCGATCTACCGGTAGGGCTGACATACCCCACCGCAAAAATATTGCCAGCCTCCCTGATTATCGAAAGTTTCGAAGGCTTTGATCAGACTCCTGTTGGGTCAGGACCATTTAGGCTCGTTGATTTCAAACCCGATCAGGTGGTAGTAGTAGAGAAGAATCCTGACTACTTTCTGCCAGAACAGCCGTTATTGGATCGCGTGGAGATCCGCACATTCCCCGACGCTTCCAGCGCCGCGGCGGCAATGCTAGCTGGTGAAATTGATTTATTGAACGAAGTTCAACCGACCGATTTCGAGCGGGTAGCCAATGGTCAGGGGATCGATGGACTAGTGACTCCATCTGGGCGATTTCTTGATATCGTCATGGATAACTCCAAGCCCCCGTTTAACGATAAACGCGTTCGAGAAGCGCTGTCGTTATCAATTGATCGAGAAGCCATGGTCGAGCTAGTAGCTGAAGGATATGGCACACCAGGAAATGACTCGCCAGTAAACGGAGCCTACCGATACTACAAGGAATCATCATTGAAGAGTTTTGATCCTGATCGTGCGAAAGCCCTGTTAGCGGAAGCAGGGTACCCCGACGGACTGGAGCTGGAGCTCGTTGCATCTGTCAAGCCAGGCTACCGGTCTTCTATGGCCGTGGTTGTTCGTGAGATGGCAAAGGCCTCCGGGTTCGATATTTCAGTCAAGACGATGGACCATCCCACCTACCTTGATCAGGTGTGGAAAAAAGGCCAGTTCTATGTCGGTTACTACAACATGCAACCCACAGAGGGCACTATCTTCAATCTGCTGTTTACCTCTGATGCGTCGTGGAACGAAACAAAGTGGAACAACGAAGCATTCGATGCTCTGGTCGCAGAGGCAGATAGAACAACAGACACTGCCAAACGTGCAGAGCTTTACGCTCAGGCGCAACAGATGATGAGCGATGAGGTTCCAGCTATTGTGCCGTGCTTCTTCGATCTTTTGGGAGCCAAGGCTAGTTATGTGGAAGGCTATACGCAGCATCCTCGCGGTGCCAGCTACGGCTTTCATAAGGTGTCGTTGAGCAAGTCAGCGCCAACACGCTAGGCATAGAGCATCCATGTCACCCGAATTCATAATCAAGCGATTTTTCTACCTCTTGGTCACAGCGATCATTGTGTCAATGATCGTGTTTGCCGTAACCCAGTTGTTACCGGCAAACGCTGCCACGATGATTCTTGGCGAATACGCCACTGAAGAGGCGTTACTTGCGCTTAATGCAAAACTTGGGCTTGATCAACCGGCATGGGTGCAATACTGGCAATGGTTCTCTGGCGTGCTGCAGGGAGATTTTGGTATCTCGCTAAGAACCGGTCAAGCTGTAGGTCCCGTCATACTTTCAGCGTTTGGTAACTCAGCCATTCTAGCGGTGTTTTCACTGGTACTGGTATCGTTGATATCGATTCCCTTAGGTGTTATTGCAGCATCACGACGCGGACGGCCGCTAGATCTGGGCGTCTCGTTAATCAGCTATCTGGGTGTTTCAATGCCTGAGTTTGTTCTCGCTACTCTGCTATTGGCATGGCTTGCTAGTCCAGCCATTGCGTTGTTTCCAGCCTCCGGTTATGTGCCGTTTGCAACAGACCCGCTGGCAGCGTTGCATCACATAACCTTGCCGGTACTAACGCTTACCATTGTACTGACTGCGCACGTTAGTCGTATGGTGAGATCTGAAATGGTCGATACGCTTGAAAGCGATTTTGTACGGGCAGCGCGCCTGCGAGGAGTGCCTAAACGTCGCATTCTGTTCAAGCATGCGTTGAGAAACTCCATGCTGCCAGCTATAACCGTGATTGCGCTGGATATCGGTTATCTGATCGGCGGCGTTATCGTTGTGGAGGAAGTGTTTTCGTTTCCAGGTGTTGGCAGGCAATTAATACTGGCTATCCAGAATCGTGATCTGCCCATGCTGCAAGCCGGCGCATTGTTAATGGCGGTAACTTATGCCGTTGCCAATCTATTGGCTGATCTAGCCTACGCACTTCTGGACAAAAGGATACAGTTTAAATGAACAGCACTAGGCGTACGCTAACTGCGTTAACCAAGACGCCTCAGGGTGCAATTGGATTGTTATTGTGTTTTTTGCTACTGGCATTGACACTGGCTGGTCCGGAACTGGCTCCCAAAGACCCGGAGGAGTTTCACTTCACTGCACGATTCGCAGCACCATCCACCGAGTTTTTGCTGGGTACCGACTGGTACGGTCGTGACCTGCTCAGTCGTGTCATGGCAGGTTCACGTTCTACGATTCTACTGGCGCTGCTTGCTACGGTTATCGGGACTGTAGCCGGTGCATTGATCGGTATATTTTCTGGATATATCGGCGGTCGTGTGGATGACCTGATTATGCGCGTGACGGATGCGGTCATGGCGATTCCAAGTCTGTTGTTTGCATTACTTATTTTGTCGGTTCTCGGATCGTCATCATTTAATGCTGTTATAGCTATCGGTATTGCCTTTACACCAGGCATGGCGCGAATCGCTCGCTCGGTTACCTTGCAGGTGCGCGGTTCGGATTATGTTTCAGCAGCCCAAGCCCGTGGCGAAGGCACAAGCTGGATCATGTTTGCCGAGATTCTACCTAACGTCATCGCCCCCGTTATTGTTGAAGCGACCATCCGTGTTGCCTTTGCGGTGATGACACTGGCCACCTTGTCATTTCTTGGATTGGGTGCACAGCCTCCTTCCCCAGAATGGGGGTTGATGATCGCTGAAGGACGCGCTCATATGTTTCGTAGTCCGTGGCCCATTCTTGTTCCTGGCATTGCCATCGCGCTGGTTGCTATCGCTTTCAATCTGCTGGGCGATGGATTGCGTGATGCTCTGAACCCGCAGGCATCCTCATGAGTAATACAACTCAAAACGCTGCGCTGCGTATCGATGATTATTCACTGGCATATAAAAGCTCAGCCGGTGTCGTGAGGATACTGGACAACATACGTCTTGAAATTCCGCGCGGACAGGTTCTTGGATTGGTAGGTGAAAGTGGATCTGCCAAGTCTTCAATGGCAAACGCAATCATGCGGGACTTAACAGGGGTGGTGGCGCACGAGTCAGGCCGGATTTTTTTGGCTGACACTGATCTGACCGCACTCACTGAGAAATCAATGGAGCCGATTCGAGGCAAGCGTGTGGCCATGGTTCTACAAAATGCAAGTACGGCTCTTAATCCAACACTCAGCATGGGCGATCATGTTATCGAAACGATTCATCAACACCAGAGTGACGCTACGCTCGATAGCAAAAATAATATTGCAGCTGAGGCGCAGGCATTGCTGAGCATGGTGGGACTACCAGATCCCAAGGCAATGATGAATCGCTACGCACATGAAATATCGGGTGGAGAGAAACAACGCGTGGTACTGGCTATGGCTTTTGCCTGTGAACCTGAACTAATTCTGTTCGACGAACCCACTTCCGCTCTGGATGCCACAACCGCTGCAACACTACTAGACCTGTTCGGCGAGCTCCAACAGCGAACCGGTGTTGCTGCCTTGTTCATCAGCCATGATCTGGGCGTAGTATCAAGAATTGCTGATCGCGTAGCTGTGATCTATGGTGGCAGGATAGTTGAAGAGGCCACTACCGAGGCCTTGTTCGCCGCACCTCGCCATCCTTACACCCGATCACTTTTAGCTAGCCTCCCACGTCCTTCCGACACACGGACTGGGCGTACACTGGACACATCCGGTAACAAGCCTGCGCTCAGAATCGGAGTAGTTCCGCAGTGCATCTATGCTGAATCCTGTGTGTCGCATGAGGCGCGGGTCTGCAATGTCTCTCACGTACTCATTGATGAACACGGCGAGCATAGAGTGGCTTGTGTAAAGGCGAAAAACGGTAGCCTAATAGCTTCACCCATAAACCGTCTGGATTCAGTGGAAGCTGTTGACACGACATTCCCAGTAGCCTTGTCAATGGCATCACTGTCGGTATCGTACGGAGAGCGTGGTTGGCTGGCATCATTGCTGGGCAAGGCATCACAGGTGCACGCTGTCATTAATGCCAACCTGACGCTAGATAAGGGCGAGACGCTTGCCTTGGTAGGGGAAAGTGGCTGCGGTAAATCAACACTGGCAAAAGCCATTGCTGGACTGGTTCCTTTCAAAGGCGATCTATTTCTTAGTGGCAATGTCATTGAGTCTATTGATCATGACTACCGTTCTCGTGTGCAGATCATTTTTCAGAACCCCGATAGTTCATTGAATCCTCGACACTCCATCAAAACTATACTTAGCCGTCCCCTCGTGCTGTATCGAAAAAACTTGAATGAGGTACAACGAACACAGGAGGTAGTAGCACTTCTGGAACGTGTTCAACTGCCCATTCACTACGCTGAACGATACCCACACCAGCTCTCAGGTGGAGAGAAACAGCGAGTAGCTATAGCACGTGCGCTGGCTGCCGAGCCGGAAGTGATCATCTGTGACGAAGTGACCTCTGGTTTGGATGCCAGTGTTCAGGCATCCATTACTGCTCTGCTAAAGCAGATACAGCGGCACAGTGGCACAGCGTTAATCTTCATTACGCACGACCTTGCGATACTTCGCCATCTGGCTGATCGTATCGCTGTTATGTATCTGGGAGAGGTGGTTGAAGTCATGTCAATTGACGATTTGGATGAGCCGCCATATCATCCGTACACAGAGGCGCTTTTATCATCATCACCTTCAGTGGATCCGCATACCAATACGCGCAGGATCAGATTGAAAGGCACCTTGCCCAAGCGCACACAACGAGTAACCGGATGCGTGTTCGAAAGCCGCTGCCCTCACCATTTGGGCGATCAGTGCAACACGACTCCACCGCCAAGAGTACATCATGGTGATACACACGAAATATTGTGCCATATCGATGTCGCCACACTCGCCGCCCACGCCCCTGTCTGGCAAGCCTCAAAGCTGGATACATCGATATGACTGCACAAGAGCTGATAGACAGCATTGACGAACAAGCCTGCCTTGAGCGACTGATCGATCTTGTGCAACGCAAGAGTTACACAGAGACGGACGAGGAGCGTGCCTTGGCTGAGCACGTACACAAGATTGTTCAAACGCTTGGCATGAGCAGCGAGCTGCAACCGGTGGAGAAAGAGCGTGTCAATACCATTGCCACATTGAAAGGCACCGGTGGTGGCAGCAGTTTGTTGTTTAACGGGCATCTGGATACTAACCCTGCTACATCGGGCTGGACGGTAGACCCCTGGGGTGGCTTTATGGATGATGAATTCATCTACGGTATCGGTGTATCAAACATGAAGGCTGGCGATTGTGCCTACCTCTGTGCAGTTGAGACGCTGGTTAAAGCTGGTGCCAAGCTCAAAGGCGATGTCATACTCTCTTTTGTAGTTGGAGAACTTCAGGGCGGTATTGGAACGGTTCGCATGATTGAGCAAGGTACTCGGGCCGATTATTTTATTAACAGTGAGCCCACAGACTTGCAGGCACTAACGCTGCACGCGGGTGCATTCTCGTATGAGATTCAGCTACGCGGCAGTACTCGGCATGTTTCAAAACGTCACGAGGCTTGCGATGCATTGGCCGCAGCCGCAGCTCTCGTACCGCGTATTAATGGCATCACGTTCTCAGGCGTTGCCAATGAGCAACATCGTGCAATCAATCGGGGTCATGTCGGCGCTATTCGTGCCGGACTAGGCGAAGAGTTCCACGAGTGGCGTCCGCCACAGGTTGCTGATCACGCAAAGCTATTAGGCACTTGCCGCTATGGGCCAAGTCAAAGTGTTGAGAGCGTTCTTGCTGATCTAAGACAAATGCTCGACGCGCTTGAGCTGGAGTTCCCGGGACTTGTGAGTACGGTAGGGTCGCATGATGTGCGTAAAGACAAGCCACAGATGCCTCCGTTTGAAGTCTCTGGCGACTCGCGGATCGTCAAGGTGATGAACAAGGCGTTTGAACAGGTACACGGCGCTTCACAACCTACCGGAGCAATTATGCCACCCGCATTTTTTGGTACTGATGCAGCACACCTATCAGCGGCGGGTATGCAAGGAATTGTATGTGGACCTGGGGGCGAATTTAATACTATGCCGGATGAACGCGTTCGTAAATCTCAGTATCTGAACTGCGTGCGGATGTACATCGTTGCGATCTGTGAGATATGCGAGCTATTGTAGTCTGTGTGGGAAGCTCAAATTGTCGTCGGAAAGCTCATTGCTATTTTCTCGTACGCAGTGTGATGATAGTCAGTTTGTTCTTTATCACTTTGTAAATAAAAAACCTCGCCGATAACCGGTGCCATTCATTCGACGGCACTCGCTTAGCTCGTTGCTTGTTCAAACGAAAGTGAATAAGTACTAGACAAATACGTGAGGCTTGTTTAGTTTATTGTGAATGACTGGATGAATAGATATATGGCGTTTGTTAGATTACGCTACAGAAAAATAACCAGAGCGTTTTAACGAGAACAAAGGATGAGTTCAGATTTGGAAGGTGTGAGAGAAGTGTTGCGGGTTGCGGAGCTAACTAAAAACTATGGCGGACTCAAAGCCATGGATAGTATTAGCTTTGCTGTTAACCGTGGTGAGGTTATGGCACTGGTGGGTGACAATGGCGCTGGCAAGTCAACACTTGTCAAGGCATTGTCTGGGGCTCAGCCTCCTGATAGCGGTCAGATACTTATTAACGGCCAGCCTATCGAATTACGCAGCCCCCGCGATGCGGACGATGCAGGTATCGGGTGTATTCATCAAAGCCTTGGGCTGGTCGATGCGCTAAACGTACCAGAGAATGTTTTCCTTGGTCGTGAATTGCAAAGAAAGCGTTTCGGTTTCCTGCCGGAGCTAGACCATGCCAGTATGCGAGCGAAAACAGTAGAATTGCTGGAGCGCTTTGGGGTAAATGTGTCGTCTCTTAACAAGCCTGTGGTCAAACTCTCCGGAGGGCAGCGCCAGTCCATCGCGATCAGTCGTCTGCTGCTGCAGGACGTGAGCTTAGTGATTATGGATGAGCCGATGGCCGCGCTCGGAGTTGATGAAGGCCAGCGCGTGATGGACCTGGTTAGTACCATGCGAGACGAGGGCATTAGCATCTTCATTATCAGCCACAATCTTGAACATGTTTTTCAGATCGCGGATCGCATTGCGGTTCTCAAAAACGGGCGACTCGTTGATGTTGTCGAAACGGCCACTACATCCCGTGATGCCGTGATCAAGATGATCACTTTTGGCAGCGCTAACTAGGGCGATTACATCTTATGGCCACCAACGTAAAAAGTTCAACTCCTGCCAATAACGTCGGTCACGCGGATCGCCACTGGTTGCTTCAAAGCGTCGGGCTAACAGCGGTTGTGATTGTGCTTGCCGTTATCTTTACAATTATTAATCCTCGCTTTGCAACACTTGCCAATCTGGCTAATGTAATGACGCAAGCTTCGCACTACATCATCATTGCAGTGGCTATGACATTTGTTATCACCAGCGCAGGAATTGATCTGTCGGTCGGGTCAGTGCTAGCGCTGGTGACGGTCATTGGTTTTGCATTCATCAAGAGTGGAATGAATCCTGCGCTTGCTGTGGCAATCATGTTTGCACTGGGTGCTGTGATTGGTGCTTTCACAGGTACGCTTATTGCGCTTGTCAAAATCCCGCCCTTTATTGCCACGCTTGGCATGATGGTAAGCCTTCGCGGTCTTGCTTTACTGCACTCTGCGGGCACAATGCACTTTGGTTTGCCGGAAACATTAACGTGGCTTGGTCAGGGAAAAGTTTTTGGTGTGCCAGTGCCTGTGATCATTGCCATGACAGTAGCTGTCGTTGGCGCATGGCTGTTCAATCATACAAAATTCGGTTTATATGTGCGAGCTATAGGTGGTAACCGAGAGGCAGCACGACTGGCCGGCGTGCCTGTGAATCTGATCGAAATTCTAGTCTATTCCCTGATGGGGCTCGTCACGGCAATTGGTGGCTTGGTTATGATTGCAAGAATTGACTCTACGCAGGCGACCATCGGCACCAGCATAGAAATTCACATCATCGCAGCAGTCATCATTGGTGGGACCAGCCTGTTTGGTGGTCGAGGCACTATCTACGGCACCGTGCTCGGAGCTGTACTGCTATCAATGATGACAAACGCATTGGTGATAGCAGGCGTAGATAATTTTTGGCAATTAGTCATCATGGGCATCGTTGTGCTGCTTGCGGTAGCCATTAACAACCTGCGGGAAAATCGTATTCCCGTGTTCTCGTCCCTCATGCGGCGTAGCCGCTAAATCTAAAGGAAACACTGATTATGGATATAAGTCGTTTGTTTAGCCGTCGAGCATTTATTGCGACAAGTGCAGCTGCACTGCTTGCAGCATCGGCAGTGCCAGCGCACGCGGAAACGTTGCGTATCGCTTATCTTTCACCGTCGTTTGATCTATCGGATGCGTGGGAGCGAGTTTACTGGTCGATGCAAGGAAGGATGGATGAGCTTGAGATAGACTATGAGATTCAGCACTTGGCAGTGGCCAGCCATGTTGATCACGCTGGACAGCTCGCGCAGGTGGAAGCCATAATCGCGCGTGGCGTTGACTATGTGGCCTTGGGGCCAACCGAGTATGAAGCAGCCATTCCCGCGCTGCGCAAGCTAAAAGAAGCGGGCATCCCGACGGTACTCTACAACTATCTTGAGCCGCACGAAGACGAGAAAGCGAGAGCCATGAGCTACATTGCGTTCTCACACCTCACCGGTGGGCAGATGTCTGGAGAGTGGGCGGTTGAGCACATTGGTGGTGCAGGCAAGATCGCCATCATACAAGGTGCACCTGGGGTCACTAATGATCTGCGTGTTGGCGGTTTCATGGAAATCATTGATCAAAATCCGGATATCGAAGTAGTGATGGGACCGTTCACCGATTTCGATCGCACCAAGGCATTTGACGCCGCGCAGAATCTGTTAGTTGCTCACGACGATATTGATCTTATCTATGGTGTTTCGTCGACTATAGGATTAGGCGCCGGCCAAGCGCTGCGCCAAGCGGGCAAATCCGAAACAATTGCGTCCATGGGATTTGGTGGTACTGGTGATGAGATTGTCGCTATGCGTGAAGGCTGGTTGACAGCATCAGTGCTACGTTCAATTGACGATAGTGGTGCGGCAGTAGCGGACGCTTTCGTAGCTCACAACAGTGGTGAACCGGTTCAAGAGGTCTGGGGTGGTCCATTTGTCATGATCGACAAGGACTCCGACGCTGATGCGCTGGTGGCAAATGCTACCCGTTATTCAGAGCCCCAAATGGCTAAGTAATACCTCTCAGGACTCTGTGGCGTCCTCAACGGGGCGCCATGGTTTGGATATTTTCTGTGGGTTACCAGTGCTTACAAGTAACCCACCTTCCATCATTTAGCGTCGTTGTGGTGCCAATTGGTGCGGCGGCAGCTAATGTCGGAGCGATTAATCTAGCTATCGTCAGCGGCTCACCCAGATAGCTCATCCATACCGTCATACTCGCACCGCACAGTTTTTCTTAGACTGATCGTCAGGATCGTAATTGTGACCGCAGCATCCTGTAAAACGATGGTCCATTGCCTCTGCGCTCAGCAGATTATTTACACAGCTCCCGCATTGAAAAGTGCGACCTCTTTCGCGCGCGGGCCCTGGGTCAACATAAATTACTCCAGCGGGCAAGTCACAGGGTGCATGAGTAAGTCCCCGTTAGCGGAATGGCGGCTTCAATATAGTTGAATCACACAAACTCTCAAGTAGGGCCCGTGCGTCATGAATGCCGGATTTCCCTAAAACGCTTACGCCTGCCAGGTATTGGCTTGGTTACCGTGCTCATTGTGATCGACCTTGCCAGCCTATCTGAGTCTGCTTGAGGTCGAGGTATGTTCGCAATTTGAATACAAGTACGCTGTTTGTTTCAAACTACCGAATTGTCAAAAAAATGCATCGAGTTCGATAGTTTCTCTAGTGGCTGCCGATAACTGTGTTGGATTGGTACCAGTTATCAAAATTTATTCTCTGCGAAACATCGGAATTTCTAACTAAGTGATATTACGATTCGTAGTTGAACGCAATGCTTTGGATGCCTCACAACACACTATGCAAGATGCTAGTGCGGTCGACGCATCCCTAGATTGTGCTGAGGGCGCTGTGCCAATTGAATCTCATCAAGCCAGCCGTGTAAGTTACCAAGGAGCTTTGCGTAATGCACAATCACACTAGATATTCCGAGTTCACAGCAGCTCCCTCTGCCAACGTGTTAACTGCATCGCGCGACACCTGCAGAACAGTACTGCTGTCCATGGTCTTAGGCGGTTTTATTGCTGTCTCCGCACAAGCTCAAGCAGACGATACAGAGGTGTTCTTCGGTACTGATCAAAGAGCAGACTATGGCCAACCGAATGTGCTTTTTGTGTTAGATACATCAAGCTCGATGACAAGAACAGACAATACAGGATCAAGTCGTATAGCCCGCTTGAAGGTTGCGATGACTAGCATTCTCAACTCAGCTTCAAATCTGAATGTCGGTTTGATGACTTACAACGGCACAAAAGGAGGAGGGGCTGTACTTTATCCGGTCACTGACTTGGAAGAAAATGATGCTGCTGGGACGACGACGGCACGAGATACTCTGTTGTCTCTTGTCGATGGTCTAACGGCTGCTGGCGGTACGCCAACCATCGATTCCCTCTACGAGGCAGCTCTATATTTTAGAGGCGAGGGTGTTGACTTTGGTCTTCAGAGAGGCCCTAGTACAGTTAGCAGCAATAACCGAAGGTACTTTCGAGTAGCGCACCCTGACTCTTACACCGGTGGCAGTCTTATCCAGCCTTCGGGTTGTACTAGTAGTAATCTAAACGATAAAGACTGTAACAATGAACGAATTGTGGGCAATCCCACCTACAATTCGCCGATCACCCGGGCCTGTCAGGCAAATCACATTGTCGTGCTGTCAGATGGAATTCCGCGTGAACATGAGGCCTCCACTAGAATCAAGGCGCTAACCGGCGATGCAACGTGTGCTGATTCTGGTCCTGGACAATGTGGTACTGAATTGGCACGCTGGCTTAACACCAATGATCAAGGGATCGGCTTGAAATTTGAGCAAACCATTAAGACCCACTCTATAGCGTTTAATCTTGATGATGATGACAGGGAATTTCTCAGTTCGATCGCTGAAGCGGGCGGCGGAACCCCGTACCATGCGGATAGCGCTGAAGAGCTTACGTCGGTGTTGCAACGTATTTTAGTGGGTGTTGATGCTACGGACACGGGCTTTAGTGGTGCAGGCGCAACCGTCAACCAATTCAATCGCCTAACCAATCGGGAAGACGTCTACTTTGCTTTGTTCAGGCCTTCCGAATCACCGAAATGGCAAGGTAATCTAAAGCGTTTTCGAGTTGGCGTTGCTAATGATGGAACGGGGGACGTCATGATTCGAGATCTTAATGGCGATCCTGCAGTTAATCCTGAGACCGGATTTTTCACGAGCGAATCGCAGAGCTGGTGGAGAGAAAGAGATAATTCCGGCGCCTTCCTGAGCGATGCAGATGGAAATGTTTCAGCACGCGGAGGGGCAGCAAATCAGATTAAGCTAACTGGCCTTGCCGGCATCGGAAATCGTCGGGTATACACTTGGGTTGGCGATGCTGATAGTGTTCCCCAAAATGGCGTTGCGCTTACTACAGCCAACCAGAGGCTGCATGAGAGTAACAACCAAATCACAGATTCTGTTCTAGGTATCGTTAACGAGGAGCCAACCGCGCAAGCCCAGTCTGCGTATCGGGAAGACTTGCTAAAATGGACTCGTGGTGTCGACGTACAAGATTCGGACGCTGATGGGGATGTAACTGATGCGCGCCAGCAGATGGGAGATCCATTGCATTCGCGCCCGGTTCTTATCAACTATGCTGACAACAGCGCAAGCGATGGTGTCAAATCTATTGTGTTCATTGGCACGAATGAAGGTTTTCTTCATGCGATAGACACAGACACCGGTGAAGAAAAATTTTCATTCATTCCTAGCGAGCTACTGGGCAACCTAGATAGTTTCTATACAAATGAATTTGGAGACGAGCGTCCCTATGGCCTCGACGGATCAATATCTATCTGGCGTGATGACGTGAACGGCAATCTTATTGTTGATAATAACGAGAGTGCTTTACTGTACATAGGCATGAGACGTGGTGGTAATAATTATTACGCACTGGATGTATCTGATATTGATAATCCGAGACTTGCCTGGGCTATTAAGGGTGGAGACAATGGTACTCCTGGCTTTCAACAATTGGGAGAGTCGTGGTCGAGACCTACACCAGTCAAAATTCACAAAGATGGTCGGGACATGAACGTGCTGATGTTTGGTGCCGGTTATGACACGATTCACGATCCGGATGATACCAATACTAATCAGGCTAACGGCGGAGCGGGTCGTGGTGTTTACATAGTAGAGGCAGAAACTGGTAAATTAGTGTGGTCTGGATTAGGTGTTACTGATGCTAGTGCCGAAAAGGGTGATGTAACATTTTTGGATATGAATTACAGTATTGCAGCTAATCTGCGAACGATCGATATAGATCGAGATGGCTATGTTGATCAGATCTATGCCGCTGATACGGGGGGGCAGCTCTGGCGCTTCGACCTTACAAGTAACCACACCAACCAGAGCAGTCATTTTGTGCAGGGTGGTGTTATTGCAGACCTAGGTGGTGCCGGTGTAGCTAATCAGCGGCGTTTTTATACCGAGCCTGATGTTGCTTTGGTCGAAGAAGATGGGCAACGGTTTTTGAATATATCCATTGGATCTGGCTGGCGCGCACATCCGCTTGACGAGACAACCAACGATCAGTTCTTTGTCATACGCCAATCGGCGGTGTTTGAAGCACCTGAAGATTATGGATTGGCAAGTACTGTTGGGAACACGACCGAATACCGTCCGATTGTCCAATCTGATCTGATGCCGGTAGCAGGATTAGTCGACGCTGCAGTCAACGCAAACGGCTGGTATCTTGATTTCACTAGACCCGGTGAAAAAGTACTGGGTCAAAGTGTAAGCTTTGACGGCAATCTCATTTTCAGCACGTACATCCCAGGTACGGACTCCGAAGCTTGCGCTCCGGAAATTGGCTCCGGTCGAGTGTATGTGTTGGACTTGTTAACGGGTGTTCCGGCTTTTGATCTGGATGATGACGGAAATCGTGATGCAAATGATGCCAGCATTCCACTTACGCGTGGAGGCATTCCTCCAGATCCTACGGTACTGCTCACTGAGGCAGGTGGCGATGTGCCAGAGATACTGATTGGTAGTGAAAGTATCGATACTGGTATTCTGAACTTGACACGTCGTACTTTCTGGGCTGATCGAAGAGAAGGTGGCAAATTGTCGGAAAATAATCCTTAGACTGGAAAGTGTTCGCTTACGTCTGTAACTCCTGTGTGGGTTATTGACGTAGGTATATCCCAACAAAGGTGCGCGCCTGACTCAGCTCAGCCTGGATAGGTGTGTTCGCGAGATCATGGTGGGGCTCATTGTCATTGCTGCATTGGCCATTGCTTCGGTGTCAAAGCTATCATCACCTTCAGTCACCGTTATACTGGAACTTGACGCGAACGCTCAAGAGTACTTGCATGCCCGATCTAGCCGCGATCATCGGGCTGGGCCTTATCATCGCAGGCATCCTGACCATCCACTTGCCATCTGACAGCGCATCACACTAATGCTCTGATATCCGCATATCCCGGTATTAGCACCGTAACAATTGTTTTAAAGCCCGCTGCACAAGACTCCTGATTGCTCTTATACTGAGCTCGTCGGTCGTACTGTTTTGGTTCAGCGACCTAGGTTTGTAAATTGACCCAGGACGCGTTATGAAGTCATCGGTATCAAATCCAGTTCAAATTGCCGGTGCGCTATTAATTGGCCAGCTGGTGCTGTCGGGTTGCTCCGGTTCCAGTGATACTCAATCTCCCGGTGTAATTCAAGAGCCGACATTACAGGACCAAACAGCACAAGAACCTGTCGCACAAGCACCGCTAACACAGGACCCAATAGCGCAAGATCCGACCAATCCAGCACCCGCTGTTCCTGATCCGTTAGTGCAAAATTCAACGCGGGTAACGTTTGATATTCAGGTTCCTGCCTACCAATCCGATGCTTTGCAAGTGCGTTTGATTTGGGGTGAACAGGATCTAACGGCAGGTTGGGTCGGTGACGAATTCTGGTCTGCTGCTGTTGATTTTCCGACGGATACAGAACACCTGTTGAGTGTTACGTTCTCAGATGGAAACGGCGACCTAACGCTAGGCAGTTTTGAGAGACTGTTTAAAACGGGTGTGAATTCTTCTGAGTCGTTCCAGATTACTGCTGATCAGTTTGATACTGGTCGATGGGATAACGATGGTGACGGTGTCAGTAATCTTGACGAGTTAATCGCAGGATCCGAGATCCTTGCCACCACACGTGTACTGCTCTTCAGCGAGACTCGCGATTTTCGTCACGACTCCATAGAAGATGCACTGATAGCGCTTGAAGAATTGGCAGCCTCTACTGGTATTCAAACTGATCGTGCGAATGATTCGCTCGATGTATTCACCGAGGAAAATCTGGCTGGGTACGATGCGGTGGTCTGGGTTTTGACGTCGGGAGATGTTCTCAATGCTGATGAGCAAACAGCATTTGAAAGTTACATCCGCTCAGGAGGTGGCTACGCAGGTATCCATGCTGCCAGTGACACCGAGTATGAATGGCCCTGGTACGGTTCTCTCGTGGGTGCTTATTTTGAACGGCACCCAGTGATTCAAACAGCGAGTCAAATTGTTGAAGACGACTCTCATCCATCAACGGCTCACCTGAACTCTACATGGATGCGTACCGACGAATGGTATGACTACGACAGTAATCCTCGCGCGCAGGTGAATGTGCTGTTAAGGCTTGACGAAAATTCCTACTCAGGCGGTGGGATGGGTGACGATCATCCGAGCGCGTGGTACCACGATTATGATGGAGGGCGATCTTGGTACACGGGCGGCGGCCACACCAGTGCCAGTTATTCTGAACCAGATTTTCGTGCCCATTTGCTGGGTGGATTACGTTATGCAGCAGGACACGCTGCGCCCTGATTGTCAAACCAGCGATACTTGCTAACCCATCACAGTAGATGCGTTACGGTTTTCAATCGCTCTTATAACGCTCATTGCTGTCAGTGCCGATGAGCGTGGATTATCTGGAAGTGGGTTGCCATCAATAGTCAGTGTAAAACGTCCAAAGCTGCCAGTGGCCTCTACTTCGTGTCGGTTGGTTAATGCGTTAGGGTCTGCCACCAGTTCAACGCGGGTTCTATCGAATCCTATTCCTGCAAGTGCCACCGTGGCAGCAACGTTTGCATTTTTGGGAAACTCTCTGGCAGCCTCACGTGCGGTGCCTTCGAAGTGCATTACAGGTTGGGTCATGGCGTCAAGATCAATGGAGTTCTCTGCCGGTGATCCTTTCCAGCCAGCAGGTGGTTTTATCCCGCGATAGCAAACACTATCCAGCCCGCCTGTCTTTGCGGCTGCCAGCATATCTATACCGCCGATAGCACCTGATAGCAGCTGTAGTTGTGAGCCACCTTCTATTGCTGCCTGTTCAAGTTCTGTAGCGACCAGAACGTCTGACAATACGCCGTTGGATACGCAGATGACGTCTTTACCGTCACGCAACAAGGTTGGAAGGTGGGTTTGCACTGCTGCGTGGCCAGCGCATTCGACCACAAGGTCAATTGGACCGGAGGCCTGAGAGGCATTGTTGATACATATGATGTTGTCACCCAACATCGCTTTTGCGTTAGCTTCCCGCCCCTCGCGACACAGAACAGCAGCTACATGACTGTGCGAGCAGTGTTGCAAGGCCTTGAAAACGTAGCATCCAATAGCACCGTAACCGATGAGAAGTACTTGACTCATGCTTGTCTGGTTCCTGTATTGATTATCATCAGACTAGTGGGTTTGCAGAAGCTCATCATAACGCTGTTTTATGACACGCTCGGAGAACTTCTCCTATCGAGCAAGTTGTCTGTCTTTCTGAGAAAACATGTGATTTCGACCTACTGGCAGACATCCTCATTGGTTTGCTCATGACGTACGAGATGTAAGCACATAATGATGTATCGTGAGTTCTATTGAGACAGCGAAAGATACTAGCGAGTAAATCAAAAACATGACGATCGATGCATCTTGGAAATCAATGGCAGAGGCGGATTTGGGTGTCGGCCTGGACAAACTGCGCTCTTTGAGCGGTGGCGACTTTGCGAAAAGCTATTTTGCAACCATGACGGTAGTATCTGAAACTCCAGACAGCCATGTTGCCTATCTTGCTGGTACACCGCTATTTATTAAAACCCATACCAACCCGCCGCCAAATCATTTCTCCACTGAAGCGTTGGGGTTGAAGTGGCTTGCAGAAACGAACTCGGTGCGTGTTCCTGAGGTAATTGGTGTCAGTGATGATGCGCCTTATCTGGCCATTGAGTGGATTGAAGAATCCAGGCAACGTCAGGCGTCGGAGCAGGGCGAGAGGGTATTCGGCCGGCAGCTAGCAGCATTACATCAAGCGACATGTAACTCGTTTGGACGAGAGGATAAAAGATCAACAGGAAGTTTGGGATTACCCAACAAGCCTTGTGAGAGGTGGTCCGAATTCTATGCAACTCAACGATTATTGCCATTGGCTCGAATAGCATTTGATCGACAAGCATTGGGCGCCGGTGTCATCACAGCTATTGAATCGTTGGCAGCTCGTCTTGAGCAATGGGAATCCTCATCAGCAAAGCCGTCTCGTTTACACGGTGATCTATGGGCTGGTAACAGGCTGGTGGATACCAACGGCGATAGCTGGATTATTGATCCTGCCAGCCATGGCGGGCATCGTGAATTTGACCTTGCCATGATGCGTTTGTTTGGTGGTTATGACCGTGCTTGCTTCGATGCTTATCAAGAAGCTTTGCCACTCGATTCTGGCTGGGAAGAACGTATCGCATTGCACCAATTAGCACCACTGATTGTTCACGCCATTAAGTTCGGGCGTGCCTATCTTGCGCCAACGGAAGAGGCGTTAGCCAAATACTCTTAGATATATTGTGTTCGCACAGTTTGCTATGCATTGGAATTCCTTGGCTGATGGATGCCTGATGTAAATCTTGTTTTCGAACATTCATAAGACAGAGTACAATGCTCACTGCTGCAAGCTGCAGAGCCAGTATTGAATAAAACAAACCACGATGAAAGATGAAAACCCTCTAGGTCTCCACACTAAATATCCCGATCAGTATGATTCGAGTTTGCTATTTCCAATTCCGCGTAGCCAGTCTCGTGAGCAGCTTACGCTGCTGGGCGATGTCCTACCGTTTCGAGGTGAAGACCGATGGACAGCGTATGAGGTGTCATGGTTAGATAACAACGGCAAGCCGCAGGTAAGGATCGCTGAATTTACACTGGATTGTAAGTCAGAATTCATTGTTGAATCCAAGTCATTCAAGCTGTATTTGAATTCGTTTAATCAAACCCGATTTGCCTCTGATAGCGACGTTGAGACATTGTTGGTTACCGATCTTTCAGCGGTAGCAAAAAGTACCTTCTCAGTAAGCTTGCTACCGATGCAATTGGCTAATGATCATTTTGTCAGCAAGCCAGTCGGAATTTATCTGGATGATCTGGATGTGGCTGTTTGCCACTATGAGCCGGAACCTGAATTGTTGGTTGTAGCTTCTGACAATGAGGTGAATGAGGTAGTATTTAGCCACCTGTTAAAAACCAATTGCCCAGTAACCGACCAGCCTGACTGGGCGACGGTGTATATCGAGTACAGCGGCCGGGCGATTGATCATTCATCCTTGTTGCAATACATTATTTCTTTCAGGCAACATCAGGATTTTCATGAGAACAGTGTGGAACGACTGTACTGCGACATCAACCACTATTGTAAGCCTGACAATCTCACGGTCTACGCACGATACACACGGCGTGGAGGGCTAGACATCAACCCGGTAAGAACCAACTACCCAAAGGGCGAGAGTGTCTTGTCAGGAAAAAGACTGCGATCTGTCAGGCAATGAGAGTTATCTATCAGATAAGATTTTTGCAGTAATAGCAGTAATAGCAGTAATAGCAGTAATAGCAGTAATAGCTCCAGCCATATACCGCCTGTCAGTAGTAAGGAGAAGACTGTCGCAACCCAGCCTTCTACTTGCACAGAACTAACCGGCTCACGACTACAGCCGGTCTTTCGGTTATAAACAATGCTCGTTTATGCGGCTACCTGACGCTCCATAGCCCCCGCATTTCTAAGTGTTTTCAATGCAAGGTCTCTGACCGCTTCGGCCTCAACCATGGCCTCGTGCTTTACAATTCCGAAACCGCGGATTTGTGCAGGCACCTGTAGCAGGGCCAGGCACGCTTCAGCATTGTTTTCTGTCAACAGCGATTCAACCAAGTCCACGTCCCCTTCGTAGCGTTTAATCCATTCACGTTCTGTGCGCCGTTCGGCTGTATAACCAAATACATCCAGCGGTGTGCCGCGCAATCGCTTGCCATGTTGTAGTAGGCGAAACAGTGTGAGGATTCTGGCGCTGAATGCCCGCTTACGGGGGCGTCCATTGGGTCCCGGCTGACTCAACAGGGGTGGGGCCAGGTGTATTTTGAAGGTGTAACCTCCATCAAATGTCTCGTCCAGTTGCTGGCGGAATGCTGGAAGGGAATACAATCGGGCAACTTCATATTCGTCTTTATAAGCGAGTAGTCGAGCATATTCACTGGCAACTGTGCGCACCAGTGCGTCGTCTACAGTTGACAGTTTGCAGCGCTGTCGGAATTGCGCAACACGTTGTTGATACTTCTCAGCAAGTGCTCTGTTCTGATAGCGTTCAAGGTGGGTGCTTCGATGCTTTATTAATCCGTCCAGTGAGTCTGGGGGCGCCGCTAACTGTGAACCGCTTTTGCTAGGTGATAATCCATCTTCCGCTTGCACATTCTTGGCAGAAAACTGGCTAGCGTCAAGCCTGAGTTTTCTACCCCAGTGAAAGGCAAGTCTGTTCGCATCCACCGATACGCCGTTCAGTGCAATGGCGGTATCGAGTGCGTTAAAGCTTAAAGGCAGTAAGCCACTCTGCCAAGCATAGCCAAGCATCATTATATTGGTGGCGATGGTATCGCCCATCTTGTGCTCTGCAGCTTTTGCAAATGCATGAAAGTGGGTGCTACCCTCTACTGACTGGGCAATGCGAGCCTCTACGGCGCTGTATTTGAAGTCAATGTCACGATGACGAACAAAGCTTGCCACGGGTGCTGTCGTTGTATTGACGATAGCCGACGTTCGTGATGAATCACACAGCACAATACCGTCGCGTGATGCTGCAACCACCGCATCGGCAGCAATCAACAGATCAGCGCTGCCAGCAACTATATGTGGGCTGGTGATCATTGATGTGGTGCGTGCTAGTCGAACATGACTGAGTACTGCACCGCCTTTTTGTGCTAGCCCTGCCATGTCCAGAATAATGGAAGCCTGGCCATCAACGTGAGCAGCCATGCCCAATAACGCACCAATAGTTAGTACACCGGTACCACCCACGCCGGTCACGGCAATGTTCCAGGATGTGTCACCTAGTACTGGAAGAGTAGGGTGTGGTAAGCGCTCTTGCGTGATGTCCTGAGCCGGCACTACACGCTTACGCAACTGAGCGCCCTCCACGGTTACAAACGAAGGACAAAAGCCTTGTACGCAAGAGAAATCCTTATTGCATGACGACTGGTTGATCTGTCGCTTACGTCCCATAGGAGTGTCCAGTGGCTCAATGGATACGCAATTAGACTGGATGGAACAATCACCGCACCCTTCGCACACGGCACTGTTGATTATCACGCGCTTTAATGGATCAGGCATAAGTCCGCGTTTGCGACGTCTGCGTTTTTCAGCAGCGCAGGTTTGTGCATAGACAATAGCGTTGCAACCGGATAACTCTCTGAGCTGTCTTTGCACGGAGTCAAGCTCATCCCGATGCTTGATATGAGTTCCTGGTGGCAGTGTCTCTTTTGAGTAGAGCTCAGGCTCGTCACTCACAAGGTATAGAGGAGCTACGCCTTCTGCATGAAGTTGATGAGCAATCTTTTCAGCCGATAGCTCTCCGTCCACTGTTTGGCCGCCGGTCATGGCTACCGCATCGTTATACAGTACCTTGTAGGTGATATTGACTCCAGCTGCCACGGATGCACGAATAGCCAGAAGTCCTGAGTGAAAGTAAGTACCATCTCCCAGATTGACAAAGCGATGCTTCTCATCGGTGTAGTGGCTAATGCTGGTCCAGGGAACGCCTTCACCACCCATCTGTGTGAAGGTGTCTGTGTCGCGATCCATCCATTGCACCATATAGTGACAGCCGATGCCTGCCATGGCCTTGGAGCCTTCAGGCACCTTGGTGGATGAATTATGCGGACAGCCCGAGCAGAACCACGGTTGCCTCTCTATGGGTGCAATATGTGATGCTTTTTCGTCTGCACGTTTTTGCAAGTACGTGAGACGTTTCTGAATATGCTGTTTCAGTGTTTCGTCGAAGGGTAGTTTCAATAGTCGGGTGGCGATTGCACGCGCTACGCGTGACGTCGAAAGCGCAGCTGATAGAGGCAGGAAGGGTTTGTCGGTTTCATCAAATTTACCCACTATGCGTGGTCGAACGTCGGCACGCCAGTTAAACAATTGCTGTTTGATCTGATGCTCTATGATTTCCCGACGCTCTTCAATAATCAGAACTTCTTCAAGGCCTTCTGAGAATGCGCGTATGCCGGATGGCTCCAGTGGCCAGGGCATGCGCACTTTGTAGAGTCGCAACCCTATTTTTTTTGCAGCCTCGTCGTCCACTCCCAGCTCAGCCAGAGCTTGCCGGACATCTTCAAACGCCTTGCCAGTGGCCACGATGCCAAACCGAGCCTGTGGAACATCCAGTACGGTTTGATCGATTTTGTTAGCCCGCGCAAAGGCTAATGCGGCGTAGGCTTTGTGTTCCTGCAATCGATCATCTTGAACCAGTGGTGGGTCTGGCCATCTGAGATTTAGTCCGCCGTGCGGTAACTCGTAGTCTTCTGGCAGCACAAAAGGCTTGAGTTCATCACCCAATTCAACAACAGCGCTCGTCTCAATCGTATCCGATATGACCTTGTAGCCTACCCATAATCCCGAGTAGCGCGACATGGCAATGCCAAACAAGCCAACATCGATAAATTCCTGAATAGAGGAGGGGTAGAGCACCGGCATGACGGCTGACATGAAAGCATGGTCAGACTGATGCGGTAACGTTGATGACTTTGCCGCGTGGTCGTCTCCGGCAAAGCAAAGCACACCTCCGTGTGTGGATGAACCGGCAGCATTGCCGTGTTTGAACACATCCCCACATCGGTCAACCCCAGGGCCCTTGCCATACCAATAACCCACCACACCCTGGCGATTAGCTTGTTCAGACAAGGATACCTGCTGCGAACCCCAGATAGCGGTTGCGGCCATGTCTTCGTTGATGCCCGGTTGGAAGCGCACATCCAATGCACTCAGATGTTTTTGAGCTCGTTCTAGCTGTTGGTCATAGGCGCCCAGTGGAGAGCCACGGTAGCCGGTAACGAATGCTGCTGTGTTCAACCCTTGCGTGCGATCACGACGCATCTGGGCCATGGGAAGACGAACCAGCGCCTGTGTTCCCGTCATGAACACACTGCCGGTTTCCGCCGTGTACTTGTCATCTAGGCTGTGCGACTTGCCCATAGTCACTATTCCTGTTTGTGGTTTGCATACAGTTTGCACCTAATGCGGGAGGACAAGCTATTGTTTATGTTTTGTTGATGCAGCTAATGTTAGGATAGATGTCCTAATTTTGTTATTTATTTAGTTATATTGTCCTAAATTTATGATTGATCCCATCGATCTGAAGCTTTTACGTGCCTTGCAGGCTGAGCCCACACTTAGTGTCGCAGAGCTGGGTGTGAGAATCGGGTTGAGCCACACCCCCTGCTGGCGACGTTTAAAGAAGCTGGAATCGGCAGGTGCTGTTGTAGGGCGTAATGTGGTGCTGGATGCTGACGTGTTAGGTCTACACATTACGGTGTTTTGCTTTATCCAGCTTACTCATCACGACAAGGCTAGTATGGAGGCCTTCGAGCAGAGTGCCCGTGCCCATCCTAATATCCTGCAGTGCTACACCATGTCAGGTGAGCAGGACTACATGCTCAGAGTGGTGACCAGTTCAGTAAAAGCCTATGAGCAATTAATGAAAAACGACTTGCTAAGTTTGCCGTGTGTGGGACAGATGAATTCATCATTTGCGTTGAGTGAAATAAAAAACACGTCGCTACTTCCAATTTGAAATCTTGATCGCGAACTATGCTACTAGCAGCGATCTAAAACTACACCTTTAACACCAGATAAAAACCATGATTCACGTCATTGCAATAATCACCACCCAGACTGGCAAGCGCGCTGAAGTGCTCGAGGCGTTCGCTACCGTTGTGCCTAAAGTCCATGCTGAGGCTGGCTGTATAGAATATGTGCCTGTCACTGATGCTCACGATGCGGGAGCCATACAGACAAGCGTAGGGCCTGATACCTTTGTAGTTGTGGAAAAATGGGCCAGCTTGAGTGCATTGAACGCGCATTCAGCTTCTAGTCATATGGCTGAGTACGGCAGCCAGGTAGGGCACTTGATCGCTGATCGGGTAATACATGTGCTTGAGTAGCCATAGCTATTTAAGCAACAGTAAAATTGTTTCTGCTACCATGCATGCGCTATGACATCAGCAATGGAACGACTCGCCTGCCCGATTGCCCTGACTGATGTATGTTTTGCTATTGATGGGGCAACGTTGCTAAAAAACCTGACTTTCAGTACGCAAGAACACCGTATTGGCATCATTGGTCGCAATGGCTCCGGGAAGTCGACACTTGCAAAGCTTCTGTGTGGGCTGACTGCGCCAAGCATGGGAACTTTAAGGGTCGCTGGAGTCGATGTTGCAAACGATCGACGGGAAGCAATAAAGACGGTTGGGATACTATTTCAAAATCCTGACCATCAGATTATTTTTCCAACAGTAGAGGAAGAAATAGGTTTTGGTCTGGAACAGATTGGTTTAGCTCAGCAGGAAGCTCATAGCGCGGCATTAGCTGCACTTGCCCAATTTGGGGTCGCGCACTGGGCGGCAAAATCGGTGAGTACGCTCTCACAAGGGCAGCGTCACTTGGTGTGTCTTATTGCTGTGCTATTGATGAAGCCTCGACTTCTCGTTCTGGACGAACCTTATGCTGGTCTGGACATCCCAACCACCATGCATCTGACTCAGCACCTTGAGAACATAGAACCTACCATCGTCCACATTAGTCATCAGCCGGATACGCTAGTGAACTACGATCGCATTCTTTGGCTGGAGGCTGGCGAAATACTGATGGATGGGAATCCTGACATGGTGTTGCCTGCGTTTATCAAGCGTATGCAGCAGATAGGCCTTACAGATGCTCTCATTTGAGTCTCCAGTAATTACGCCCTGGCACAGAGTGCCGATAGGCGTTAAATTGGCAGTTGTTTGTATCACCTCATTGCTGCTTTTTATTTTTGACTCAATAGAGGTGCAACTCTTTGCACTGAGTATTTGCAGTTGTTTGTATGTGATAGCAGGTCGCGTTTTCTTTAAAGCGGGTATCAAACGGTTATATTTTTTATGGCCGATCTTGTTGATAATTCTTGTTTGGCATGGTGTAACTGATACTGCAGCCCAAGGTCTGGTGATTGCTCTGAGATTGGTGACTATCATTGCGTTGTCGAATCTGATGACCATGACCAGTCGTCTCAGCGACATGCTCGGATGGATTCAATGCGTGCTCAAACCAATTCAGGCTTTGGGTGTCAATACACGACCGGTTGAGATTGCCATTGCCCTGGTTGTGCGGTTTACACCGGTATTGATTGCTAAGGGAGGTGCGCTGAGAGATGCATGGCGTTCACGTAGTGTGAAAAAGGGCAACTGGCGAATCGTTTTTCCGCTGTTTCTTGTTGCAATCGATGATGCCGAACAGGTAGCCGAAGCGTTGAAAGCACGGGGTGGCACATTGCAGTTAACTGATAGAAAAAGGTAGAGACCTTACGTATGGATCGGAATGTTGTTTTTATTGCTTTGTTTGCAGCGTTGATAGCGGCGCTTGGTTATGTACCACAGATCATGCTCGCCAGTGGTGTACCGGTAACGGCACAATCGTTGGGTGTCATGTTGTGTGGGACTGTGCTCGGATCAAAACGTGGTGCACTAGCGGTGTTGCTATTCCTAGCGTTGGTGTTTGTTGGTTTGCCGTTGTTATCCGGCGGGCGCAGCGGCATAGGTTTGCTTGCGAGTCCATCAGCCGGGTTTTTAATCGGGTGGCCTGTAGCCGCATTTGTGACAGGTCTGATTGTTGAGAAAGTGCGTTTCGCATCGATTACTGTTGTTGCTAGTACTGCCTCTATCATCGGTGGTATTGTCGTGCTATACATTTTTGGAATTGTTGGCTTGGCGCTTGGTTTGGATAAATCGATTCCATCAGCAGCGATCCTTGTGGTTGCCTATATTCCCGGTGACATTATTAAAGCGGTCATAGCAGGGCTTGTCACTGCTGCTCTGTTAAAAGCCCGACCGCAAAGCGTTTTATCACGAGCCTCATAAGCATGAGTGATCGTGCAAGCTTCGATTCGAATGAGTTTGAGAAGCTGATGGAGCAGCGTCGGTCCATCAGAGCGTTTTTGCCAGATGCAATTGAGCAAGAGGCAATCGAAGCTATTCTAGCGTGTGCTCGCAATGCGCCTAGCGGTGCCAATTTGCAACCTGGTAAGTTTCATGTTCTGACTGGCAAGGCATTGTCAGAACTGAAAAGTTCTCTGGCTGATGCACTGGCACAGAATCGAAAGCCTGTCACTGAGTATTCTTACTTTCCCAAAGAGCTTTCAAAGGAGCTCAAAGCGCGGCAATATGCGGCCGGATTTGCTTTGTACAAAGCCTTAGGCATCGGTAGGCGTGACACGCAAGCCAGGCGTGAGCAGTTCGCACGCAATTATCAGTTCTTTGATGCGCCAGTGGGTATTGTGGTGAGCATAGATAGAGATATGGGAAAAGGTTGTTTTATGGATCTAGGCATGGCGCTCATGAGCCTGTTTATCAGTGCTCAGAGCCGTGGCTATGGAACCAGCGGTATTGGTGCTTTATCGAACCATGCCGATGTGGTTCATCAGCATCTGGGATTGCCCGAGAAAGAGCTTGTCGTGTGTGGGGTTGCCTTGGGCTTACCCGATTTGGACAGTCCGGTTAACGATACGGTGACAGACAGGGAACCCTTGGATTCTTTTACAGCGTTCTATGGTTTCTAGGCGCTTGCAGCTTCAACCAATATAGCTGTACCCAAGCCACCAGCAGCCGCAATCGCAGCAAGTCCCAATCCGCCAGATAGTTGCAGCTCGCTGAACAAACGTGTCATCAGCACAGCGCCTGATGCACCAATGGGGTGGCCTCTTGCTAATGCACCGCCACCTACATTACATATAGTGCTATCAATTCCTGCTTGTTCTATGCAGGCAATGGCTTGTGCAGCATAAGCTTCCATGACCTCTGCTCGTTGCAGTTGCTCAGAATTGATGCTCTCGCTTGCCAGTACTGACTTTATTGCAGCCAGCGGTGCAAGACCGGGCAACATCGGGTCGGCACCCAGAGTTATTCCAGATCGTATGCACAGTTTAGGTCCGTGAATTTGCGCGGCTACATTTTCTGAAACCAGCATGCAGAACGCAGCTCCATCGGCAGCAACAGCGGTATTGGCCACTGTTACGTTGCCGTGTATGCGAGCAGCACGCTGGCAAAGCTTCAAGCTCAGTTTGCGTGTGAAACTATCTCGTGAGATATTTTTCATATCAACGATCTCACTACTCATACTGCTGGCTGCCTGCAAAGCCTTTTCGTGGCTTTCTATGGCCCATTGGTTTTGCTGATCAAACGAAATGCCCAATTGACTAGCCAGTGTATCGGCAGCTACTGACATGTCAGGGTCACGATCTGGCCACGGTGTAAAGGGCGGTTGATCGTAGGCTTCCAGCTCAGAGGAGTGTGGTATCACGCGAAAACGCTGGGGTCGTTGAGAATAGCTTTCCACACCGCCAGCAATAACCACAGAGGCGCGCCCCGAGAGAATCATGTCGTTGGCGACAAGCATCGCATCGAGTCCACTACAACATTGTCTGTCGATGCTCAGACCGGCTACATTCTCTCCCAAGCCACTTGCTAAAGCGATCACCCGTGCTGGATTACCACCTGCGCCTAGTGCATTACCCACAATCAGCTCATTGACTTGATGTGTCTGTATCCCGGTTGTATTAATCAGTGACTGAATGAGCGGGGTGGCCAATTGGTGCAGATTCAAGTGTGACAACGCGCCACCGCGCGGAGCTACGGGCGATCGCTTTGCAGCGATAATATAACTTTGTGCTGTCATGATTGAGACAACTGTTGCTCAAGGGTCATCAGGTCTGGTTTGCCAGATGCCAACAAAGGCAAATGCTGCACGAAAATGATCTCGCGAGGTGCTTTTAGTGCTCCTACACGTTGTCGAAGATAAACCAGAAGCTCTTGTTGGAGTGCAGTGCTGTGCGGTGCTTGGACGATTGCTATAAGAACAGCACTGCGCTTTGCGTCAACGACCGGAACCACAGCGCAGAGCTTAACCGCCTTATGCTCAAGGAGAACAGCCTCTATCTGTTCAGGGTAGACGATGGTGTCAGCAATATTGACGCGGCGCGATTGGCGACCTGCAAGAAATAAATAGCCGTTTTCATTGATGCGCCCATTCTCGCCGACGCTGATATAGCCATTGTGCCAGCGTGCCGCATGTTGCCCGTCGTCGGCATAGGCATAAAAAACATAGGGGCTCTTGACCCAGATTTCACCTTCAGGCAAGTCATTTTCACCATCGATGGGTTTAATGAGTAGCTCTACACCCGGATAGGGTTTGCCGACTGAACCCAGAGGTGTGTCGTCATCGCTAATAGTGATAAAACTGGTTTCAGTTGCGCCGTAGAATTCCTGAATGTTCGCACCTGAGAACACCTCATGTACAAGCTGGGATGTTCCTGGGTCGAGCTTGCCACCGCCACAATAAATCTGTCGTATCGCCAAGTTTTTCAGTAATGCTGTTTTGCTTTGGCGGCATAACAATCTTAGTTGCGTGGGTGTTGCGTACAAGATGCTCGATTGTAGTTCCGCCATTGCGTTTAATTGCCGATCTGGCCGCAACTCAGTGAGCATGTGTATATCAGCGCCAAGGTGTGCAGCTTCCAGTGTTGCATACAGAGAGAGCGAATGAGACGCTCTACCAACAATTGCATAGCTGTCTTGAGCCGTGATTTTGGCCATTGTGGCATTGACCTTAAAGCTGGTAATCCAGGATTCATGCGTGCGTTGAACGCGTTTTGGCTGTCCATTACTACCCGAACTTAAGGCCAGAAAAATATCACGGCCATTGAGTTCATTTTTCTGTATTGCCGGGCCTGGCTGGTAGCCGGGTGGGTGAACACAGAATGGTTGTCGGTTCCTCACTACAGTTTCAAGTGCTTGTACTGTGCTCACACTATCGAGGTCTGAGATATAGTAAATACCGTGTGCCAGACGCGGATGTATCTGCTGTGTGTCGTTGCCGTTAGATTGAAAGCTGTGCGAACGACTGGCTGGATGCCAGCGGAACGACTCATGGTGGTTTTTATCCAAATCGATATTTTCAGTGGCAGGTTCGGTGCGTAACGAGGCGTGCAACGAGTGACCACAGAGCCTACCACCAACCCATGCTAATGGACAAAATCTATGCCATTTGTGGAGCAGTCATTTCAGGATTGATGTCGTCAACGCTATCCGCCAGCGGCAGTACGCAGCGTATCGTTGTACCTTTGCCTGCTGCACTCCAGACTCGGGCCTCACTACCATGTAGTGCCAGTATTTTTACTACTATACCCAAACCAAGTCCACTTCCCTGAGAACCTGCAGATGGGCTCTCATAAGCTGAGCCTTGCCACCACGAATGGTTTGAGACACCCACCGACGACAACGTGCAGCCGTTCATTGAGTCAGTAAATCCGCAGCCACTATCAGCAATTTCCACCTCCATTCCATGTTTGTTAGGCTTGATGGTCAGAGATACCAAACCGCCTTTTGGTGTATGGCGAATCGCGTTGGTCAGCAAGTTGTCCAGGAGACGATGCAGTAAGCCCATGTCCGCTTGAACACTACCGCCTTTGACTGGCTTGATCGGGCAGGCTTCAAGCCTTACTCCATGTTGAGCTGCATAGGGCTGAAGGTCCTGCACAGTATCGATTGCCAACTCCTGAAGCGATACTTGTTCCAGCTGCAGCACATACTCCCCCGAATCAAGGCGTGCCAGCTCAAATACTTGAGTGATCAGCTGCTGAAGTCGGTTTCCTTGCCGCTGGGCTAGAGACAGATACTCTCGTGCTTCGGTTGACGGTATATTGTCACCTTCTATCAGCACGGTTTCGATAGCGCCGCACAGGATTGTTAAAGGCGTTCTGAGATCATGCGAGATACGCGTCAGAAACTCCCTCCGACGTCTATCCGAATCATCCAGTGCCTGATATTGGGTTGCTAGCCTGGATGCCATTGCGCGACAGGTAAACTCGAGCTCTTTCAATTCGTTTCTAACATGATGGGCAGCTGCGGCAGGTGGGTTTTGCTGCGCCTGTGCCTGTGCCTGTGCCTGGACTGATGTTGCAGCCAGTTGCCATTGACTGATAGAAGCTGTCATGGCTCGAAGGGGTCGTGTCATGGTAAAAAAAAGTACAATTCCGGCCAGCATCGCAAACAGCAAGACACCGCCAAGCATGCCGGTGGATGATTGCAAACTGTAACTGCTGGCAAGTGACTGTAAAACCGGCTGGGTTCGTTCGCCGCCGAGTACGGCGTAGACATACCCACAAGGATCACAAGCAGGATCTGCACTGGCGGAATCGCTTAGTGGGTATGCAGAAAATACGTTCTTCTGGCCTGGCAAATTCGGGTTGTCCCCGTATATCGGCATGCGGCTTTTGTTTGCCAGAAATCTGTGTATAGGCTGCAGATCTACGATCTGTTTCTGCACTTGAGCATTACCCAGGGCAGATGCGAAAACGTGTCCCTTTTCATCCAGCAGATAAAGCTCTAGGCTGGGGTTTACCATCATCACGTGAGATGCCAGGTCTGCAAGTGCCTCGCTGTCAAGACGACCATTTACCAGCAAAGGAACCTGCTGCGCCATGTACATAGCAACTGGCCGATTAAGCTCTTGAGTAAACTCCTCGAAGTATTGTTGCTGGCTCTGATGAGCAATCACCCAGGTAACAAGCCCAAGACACAGGAGAATCACGGTAAAAAGTATCGACAATCGTGAGAATAGCGTCGGCATGATGTGCATCAGCTTTTGAGCTTGTACCCAACACCCCACACGGTCTGAATATATTGCGGACTGTGCGGATCGAGTTCGATTTTCGTACGCAGACGGTTGATATGGGTGTTCACCGTATGATGATAGCCTTCATACTGTGTGCCCCAAACACGCTCTAATAATTCACCGCGACGAAATACCTTGCCTGGATGAGCTACAAATTCTGCGAGTAGCCCGAACTCTCTGGTTGTCAGTGCTATGTTTTTACCGTTGATGTGTACGGCATGCGTTTGCGTGTCGAGTTTCAGGTCGCCGGCAATCAATGCCCGATTACCTTCCTGGGCTTCCTGGAAATCCAATCGTCTGAAAATTGCACGCACACGAGCTACCAGTTCCAGCATCGAAAAAGGTTTGATGACATAGTCATCAGCACCTGCGTCCAAGCCGCTAACTCGTTCCGACTCTGAACCGCGAGCAGTTACTACCATGATGGGCAGAGAAGGGCAGGTTTGCCTGATTTTGGCAGCCACTTCAATACCATCGATGCCTGGCAATCCTAGGTCGAGAATGACTAGGCTCCAGCTCTCAGCCTCAATACGAGCCAACCCACTCTCACCGCTTGCGACATGTTCGACCTGTGAACCACTATCGGTCAGATGCCTGAGCAGCAGCGCCGCTATGTCGTTGTCGTCTTCAATTAACAGGATTCGCTTTACGCCTTGCGAAGTCGCGGCGTCAGAGCGAGAAGTACATATAGATTGGGTTGAGGGCCACGTCATGAGGGGTCTGACGATCAACGATGAACTAAGTTCATTGTGTGCGAAGCTTCACAATTCGTACTCGTCCTGACGGAGCACGTCAGGACGAGTACTGCTACCACTTATCTTGCATGATTATTGGGCGTTGGTGGTGACTTCGATGCTTGTAGCCTCACCAACTGCACCGTTTGCATCAATGGCACTTACGGTGTACGTGAAAGTCGTGTTAGCTGCCAAACCTTGATTGAAGAGGCTGAGCGCATCAAAAGTACCGATAGTTTCACCGTCTCGTGTCACGCGGTAAGCTTCAACTACCCCAGAAGCTGATGTGGCTGGTTCCCAGAAAATTTCCACAGCGGATGAAGAATAGACTGCACCGGATAAATTCGCTACAGCAGATACATCAGCCGATGTTCCACCGTCTCCACCACCGATGCGAGAGATTACAATGCGTGCAACCGGGTTCAGCCAGCGATGCTCTGCTGCATTGATGTCGCTCACGCCGCCCGTTGGGTTCAGGTCACCCAACACACCGCGGTGTACATGTACATAACCTTCAGCAGACGTGTTAATGCCGTCTCCACCTGTGCCTGTACCTGAAGCAACAACAGGTGGTGGTGCTGGAAAACCTGCGACACCTGGCGCACCGCTACCGACGAGCTCATCGTTAGCTTCAGTGCCTGAATCGTAACCACGTGAGAACAGTGTTACTGACTCGCCAGCCTCTGGTAGTGCCACTGAGTCGACACCGAAAAAACCATCGTTGGTTGGAAGTAGCATGCTCGAGAGTGAAAATACACTGCCAGCCGGTGCATCATTAATGGTTAGTGTCACGGATTGTCCGGGAGCAACCAAGCCTTCTCCATTGGCAACGCTAGCCCCGATGCTGGTCAGTAAATCGTTCATTGCTGATGTGTCGCCACCTTCAGCAATCGCCTGAAGCTCAGCCGACGATTCAGTGCCCAAGCGGAACATAAATGCTTCTGGTGTATGAGCTGCAGCAATCAACGGCGTGAAATGGATACCATTTGTGATGTTGGTTACGGTGATTTCGTAGTCTGATGCTACGGCTGTCCCAGCCAGAGCGCTACTCGCAAGTAAGCCAGTGGCAACAAGAGAGATGTGGAAATTCTTCATGAATAAGATTAGTCCGTGTGATATGTGGTGAAGAAAAATCGTCAAACCGTGCGTGTCGCAAGACTGCACAAATGACAATCAGAGGTTATGAGCCCACCAATCGCCGGAAGTTATCACAGAAAGATCACGATTGTGATTTAGTGGAATCAACCCTGACAATGACGCAGTACACACTCACCGTTTCGACAGACCGACGCGAACAAGCACAATAGTCAAAACGTGGGTGAGCAACCGTCTGTTACGTAGTATTCAACCGATTCGGACTGACTAAAGGTTCCGCTCAAGGAAATTCAGTACAGTAATGGTCAAGGCTGGCAGCGTAGGATTTTTTACAACTCTGATCCTCATCACATCCTTAACCCTAACTCATCATGTTCCTAGCCCTAAGTAGAGTCGGGAATTCGAAATCTGCAGTGGTTCAAATGCAATAGTGGCGGCGCTACAGCAAACCGGCGATCAGATTTACCTGTGAAAGTCCATTTGAGCGGTTCAGCTTTCGAACCTGTCGACGGTGGCACAGTACTTTAGCGCGTTGATGGTCAGACTCGAGGCATGCCGCAAGTGAAAGGGTGACATACCGTTATCCGCAGACCCCATGGCAAGCTGTAATGCGAGAGCCAGCCATGATTTCTACGCGCATTCGTTGTGCTTGAACAATGGTTCTGAGGCTGGGAAGTAGTAGTCAAGGCAGTGGATGTAGACAAAATGTCTGCGTCGTACTATAAAAAACAAAAAATTTACTAGGGCATACGTTGTAAAAATGTCATCAAGCGAAAAAATATTGATTGTGGACGATCACCCGGTTGTTCTTGATGGACTGGCAAGTGCTCTAACGGATTTAAAACCACAGGGATCGATCCACAAGGCTGTCGATGGCCAGAGCGCTGATGCTCTGGTGAGTCTGAACCGGGACATTGACTGGATTTTTATTGATTTTCATTTGCCGGATTTCAATGCGATAGAACTTATGGAAAGGTTCGATAGTATGAAGCTGACCGCCAAAACTGTAGTGATGTCCAGTGATGATAGCCCGGACATGATTGACAAGGTAATGAGTATGAACCCGAGTGCATATTTGTCTAAATCATTTAACCGGGATGAGTTGCAGCAGTGCATAGATACCGTTGAAGCGGGCCAGATCTATTTAGCACCAAGTCTAAGGATGGAGCTGACAAGCTACAGGCGCAGCATTTTGGCAGAGCGTCAGAGAATAATGTCGCAGTTAAGTGAGCGTCGACTCAGCACGCTGGCATTGATTGCAGCTGGGTATTCCAACAAGGAAATTGCCAGTAGCTTCAATGTTGCTGAAAGCACTATTAAATCCAGAGTCAAATCTCTAATGGTATTGTTCGAGGCGGACAATCGAACACATTGTGTTTTTGAAGCGAGACGCCTGGGCGTTATCTAATATTCAATGTGAAGTAATTCCTCAATTGCTGTGCCGAAAGCACTCAATTCTCGGTTCTACGATCACGCGCCACTGATTCAATGTCAACAGAGTGCTGGATCTCTACCTGTCATGGTTGGGCCTGTTGCACTGTTTTTACAGTGCTACGGTTACGTTGTAATGTCCCTATGACCTTTCGTAATTTTGCTATATCCACTGGTTTATGCAACAGGTAGAAGTCTTCGCTCTGAATTTTTTCAAGCAACGCAGGGTCAGTATCTCCACTGATGATCATTGCCGGAACAGGATTGCCCAGAACGCGCCTGAGCTCGTGAATAGCATCTACGCCGTTGGCTTTGTTGTCCAGGCGGTAGTCAGAGATAATTAAATCAGGCGTAAATTGATTGTTAACGAGCTCGCAACGCGCCGCGTCCATACTCGTATACGTGTGCGTTCGACACGACCACTCAGACAAAAGCGCTCTCATGGCGTGTAGAACCAAATGTTCATCATCAATGACGACAATGTCGAGATCACTGATTGGCGCTGGTGCTGGTTCTGCATCGAGTTCGACTACATGTTCAATATTCCCGGCGGGTAAGCTAATGGAGAAGCGCGAGCCTTCACCGGGTGTTGAATCGAGCTGCAGATCATGATCCAGAAGTTTGCACATGCGACTTACCAGTGCAAGCCCAAGACCGATACCTTCATCTCGGTTGCGTGAAGGATTGTCAAGCTGTACATATTCATTGAAGATATCACCTTGTTTTTTCGTCGGTATACCTATGCCTGTGTCAATGATACTGACGTGAACGTAGGCACCCTTTTTTTCAATGGCAAGAGTCACACTACCGGCTAAGGTAAACTTCACAGCATTGCTAACCAGGTTCCTCATAATGCGTAAAAGCAAGATGGGGTCGCTGTGAACAGCGTGGTCTTTCCCTCTGAGTTCCAGCGTCAGACCCTTGTTTCTGGCAAGCCCCTGAAATTCTTGCGCCGTCAGCTCTGCAACTTCCATTAGTGAGAAGTGGCTTCTTCGCACCTCCATGGTTCCGGCATCGAGCTGCGATACTTCCAGAAGTGCATTGAATAGCTCAATCAACGCTTGGTTTGAAACATGCAGTTTTTCAGCGATTTCGCTGAATTCTGTGCCTTTAGCCTTGTTTCTCAAAACCTGTAGATACAGGTTCTGTGCGTGAAGTGGTTGCCGTAAGTCGTGACTTGTAGCTGCCATGAAGTGCGACTTGTCATGGCTGGCCTTCTCTGCTGCCTCCTTTGCAGCTCGGACTTCAACCAATAGCTCGGCGTTGCGCAATTCTTGTGTTATAGATTTTTGAATTCTTTTTCCGATAGTTCGACTCTGCACCGCATAGGCAGGCAATATCATCAAACTCAAGAAGGCCAAAGCCCAGCTTTCAAGCATCGCCAATTTCAATGCAACGATAGTGAACACCGCGGTAGCAAACAGGCAGCACAATAGAGGTCTGGTTGAGTACATTGAGAGTGATGACGCTATAACGCCAAGAATGGCACCGGTAACCAGCACAAACTCCTCGACGTTCGATGTGTCAAGAAAAAGCCAACCTGCTAGTCCCCAATGTATTCCAGACAACAATAAGGCTAGTCCGACGCATAGCTCAAGGAGTCGTCTCGATTCATCCTCGAGTAAATTTTCCTTTACTTTGTTTATTACGAAATAACGTGGAACAGCGATGGTATAACCCAGCACCATCCATGCTAATACGTGCTCTGTTTGCGAGGAGAGCATCAATGCCACAGCGACCAGCGTGATCATTGCGGTGCCCGAATAGGTAGCCAGTTTTACATGATCTGCCAGCAGGTCTATCAAGGCACTTTCAACACGCTTCTGGTTCATTGTCATGTGCCGCTAATTGTTCTTGTACAAATGTCTGAACATGTTAGCTAAAGCACAACATGCATCTTGTTTTGGGTGGCTACATCATGGCTGGAATTACCCACGTGCATCAGCAAGCTGACAATCATCCTTAAGTACGAAATGCAGCACGCCCTGTCATGACATTATGCCGTGTGATCCTGCATAACGGTGTTCTTACTTATGGATGCGAGCATCACATCAACAATAGGTCAACACATAGTTTGGACAATCGACTACCCCAATGGGTAATTGATGCCTGTTTGCACAAGTGGTAGATATTTTTTGAGCATTCAAGACAAAGTGGTATTGGGTTATCACACCTACGATGATTGCGATCGTCATAGAACAACGCATCGGTTACTGTTTGTAGCTACACATAAAGCCAAAAAAATTAGAACGAGCAGGTATGGGAGATACCGGCTTGGTTGCTTGTGTAGTTCGACCATACTGGATCAAGCATACTCGTTGAACCTGCAGAACGTTCAATCCTTGCGCAGGGTAGGGTGGCTGGTATGTTAGTGGCAGACATTTCTGGATTCACAGGCGTAGTTCTGTATCTGGCCTCCTACGCTCTGCTGCAGAATGGTCGTCTGCGTCAGGACAGTGCTACCTATTCGTGGTTAAATCTGCTGGCCGCATCCCTAGTGCTGATCAGTCTGGCTAACGAGTTTAACCTCGCCTCGGCAGTGATACAGCTGTCTTGGATTCTGATCAGTCTGTGTGGCCTACATCGTGTGGGTAAGGTTGCGCGCAAGCACTGTCAGCAATCACGGGGCAACGATCGACATTCTCGTGCTGATAAACTGAATCAAGGTCGCGTTATAGATCATAAGCGGTCGTTACAGCCAGTACAACATGAGATCTCGTTCAGTGAAGAGGAACGTGAAAACATTCAGACGTATCATGGTGTATTGCTATCAGATCAGTTAGACCCTGCCGCAGCATATTCAAAGCCGCAGGTAGTAGCATTCATTGATCTTGGCGAACCTGACTTACAGAGGATTTCAGGGCAACACCGCCAACGTGTGTCCTTGGCCAAACCACCTATTACCCAAGCGCCGGCAGGATACCTGCGGTCGAGTTGGTCGAGGTTAAGCGATCGAATCGACAACCTTCCACCTTTCTGGACTGCGTTTGCGCTTACGTTGACCGAAACAGTCGCGGCGGGCACACTCGCACTGCCCATCGCATTTGCCACAGTCGGCCCTCTAGCCGGTGTCGCTCTGCTAGTTGTACTTGGTTTGTTGAACCTGCTCACGGTGACGTATCTGGCAGAGGCAAGCGCCAGGAATGAATCTGTACGGCACGGCAATGCTTTTGTGGGACAGATGGTTGCTGAATTTCTTGGCCCGTCAGCAGCACTGGTGATGCGCCTCGCCCTGTTCTCATACTGCTGCATTATTCTCGCCTCCTATTACACAGGTTTCGCCTCTACCTTGAGCGCTGCTACTGGTCTTCCAGCGCCACTGTGGGTAGTGGTTATATGCGGTTTTGGGCTAGTACTTGTTGCGTGCAAAAGCATGGCCGGAACCTTGGCTACCGCATTGATTGTGGGATCAATCAACATCCTAGTTATTGTTTTGTTGTCAGTACTTGCGCTCAGTCATGGCAGCTTGGACAAGCTGTTGTCTACCGGCATCACGAGCGCATCAGACGGTGGGTTTGAAGTATCCAATCTGCAATTGGTATTCGGTGTAGTGCTGGTGTCGTATTTCGGTCATCTGTCTGTCAGCAATTGTGCACATACCGTGTTGCGCCGCGACCCGGATGGTCGCTCTCTCAAGCGTGGCACTGCAGCAGCCATGCTGGTGGCAATTCTAATCTATTGCTTCTGGACGATCAGTATTGGCAGTGCCATCGACAGTGATCGGCTACATGTAGAGACTGGCACGGCGCTTGTACCGCTAGCTGAGCAACTCGGGCCAGAAGTGTTTTACCTGGGCATCGTGTTTGCAGTACTGGGTTTGGGTATGAGCTCGATACACTATAGTTTGGGAATTTTCAATCTGACACGCGAGCTAATGAGTAATGTTGTAAAGACGTGTGAGAGGCCTACATGGTGGCAGGATCACGCTGCCACAACAGTCTCGATGGTGCCGATACTCACCGTGTTCGGCTATGTTCAGTGGACGATGTACAACGGTACGGCGTCGTTTACTGCACCTCTCGAACTACTTGGAGCATTAGTGGTACCAGTACTGGCCGGAATTTTTCCGGTGCTGCTGCTTATAGCGAGTAGAGCTAACGGACTGCCTGCCCCGGGTGCAAAAGTCCCCGCTGTTCTATCCAGCTCATTCATTCTTGCGCTCATCGTGTTGCTGTCATTCGCCGGTATTCTTACGCATGCTGTTCTGATCTGGCAGCAGCCTATGCACAAGCTTGCGGCTTACATGGTGATCGCTATACTGCTATGGATGATGGCTGGCTTGTTCCGACGAGACGTTTTTGTCAGAGCATGAGACTCACGTGTCGGATCGATTATCTGGGGCACGCTTGGGTTCCCTTTGTGACGACTATCATCCTCGTTTGGACCTGGCGTTGCACAACTGATCAAGAGCAGACTACTGGCAAACAAAACACAATTTTTAACGGGACGCATGATACTCATCTCATGGGTTGTGTTGATTTTTCTAACTGTGGACTGCAAGGGCCACACTGATGTTCAAGTGAACATGAATCGGAGTTATATACCTTCTGATGTCATTATGTTGTTCGAAACGGGTATATAAAAGTCTAGTTTGGTATAAAAATCAAGCCAAAAGCGCCTTTCATAGCTGTAACGGCAGAGAAGTTACACCGATCAGTTGTCGGAATTACGCGAGATCTCAACTCATGTCCAGGCCCATCTGCCAGAAGTCAATTTCAAGACGAGTGGCCGCTTCAAAGGTTTTTGTGAGTTCTTCCAGTCTAGTGTTATCCGGCGTTGGGATGTTATTAATGGTTGTGCGGTGCGCTTGCGCTACAGCCTGATATTCATCTCCAGAGTACATGGCGATCCAGTCTGAGTATTGATTGTTTTTAGTGATAAGAAATGGTTGTTCCTGTAGCCAGTTAGCACTTACGGCATAGCCGACAATACAGGGAGCAAGTGCGACATTCAAATCTGATAGATCACCCGCCAAACCACGTTCCATGACATAGCGTGTGTAAGCCATATTAGGAGTGGATTCCACTGTGGTTTCCAGTGTCTTCTGATCAATGCCACGGTTTTGACAATACTGGATATGAAGGTCAAGTTCCATGTTGATGATCCCGTTGAGTGAGTCAGTAGCCTGCCGCAGCTCAAGTACATTTCGACTTTTGAATGCTGCCAAACCGAACGCGCGTGCAAAGTGAATCAGAAACAGGTAGTCCTGCTTCAGGTAATGTTCAAACTGTTCTGAGGGTAACGTGCCATCACCTATTTGGCGTAGAAAATCATGCTGTGTATAGCGCTGCCAATGTGGTTCGGTGCGAGCAATGAGAGTGTCAAAAAGGGTTTTCATAAATGTGTTTTTGGTTTTGTGAAGTTTGCGGCCAACTTGCGCCAGTCGAAAATTGTAGCGCGAAATAAATTCCTGATTCAAAGGCCAGCGTCCTAGTATGAACTATTCACGCAATACAGATTGCCCCCTACTGATGGTTTGAGGGAAGGTTGGCCCTAGTCGAGGGCTATTCTAAAGAGGGTCTAGTGCGTGCTGTTTCCACTATTTTTAGTGAATTTCCGGATTGGCAAGTTCTCTTATAGCCGTGGTTGCTCTGATGCGTCTCGTGGTACCTGACGTTCAGTTCCAAGACTTTTGTTCAGCCTTTTCTGAAAGATTTATAGAAATTATTACCTTAGAATTTTGCTGACTTGTTATCTTTCTAAAGGGAAAACGATCATGCCTGCTATCGCCTTAAAGCCTGTAAAGACTGCTATCCGGTTCAACCCAGTACTGGGTGTTGCTCCCAATCTGAAGATCTCCAATGCCGTATTGGCCAAAGCCAAGCGAATAGATTATTCATCTGAATCGCGGGCTCTTCAAACACTGAAGACGCAAAAATTCAGTAGAAAATCGATGAGCGGAGTGATCCAGCACGCATTTTCTGGTTCGGGCAAGCAAGGGGAGACTCTGATAAAAGCCTATGCCAATTCTTGGAAAAATGATGGCAGTGCTCTTGAGGATGCCGCGGTTGTCATGAATGTGGCAAGAGTGAGTAAGGTGACTCAGCGCCGTACCATCCTGCGGGCGCTTATTGCTAAGAAGAAAGCGGAATACGTGGTTCATAATATTGGTGGCATGTCACCCAATGATGCTAAATCCGTCATGCTAGATTATTTTAATTCTGGGGGCTCAGCCAGTGATGTTGCCACCTGGTTGGCAGATGCGTCGCGCTATCTGGATGAAAACGATACGACGACACTGGGTACCGATGGAATCTGGGGCTCAATAAAGAAAGGTTTAAAAGCGGTGGCTGACTGGACTAAGGGTGCCATCAAGACCGTTGGTAACGCATTATCTGCTGCCGCTAAAAAGCTGGGTGAAGCGGTCGAGGTGGTAGCGGGGTGGACACTGTCAAAAGTCAAAGATTTTGTCAAAGGTCTTATTCGGGCGGGAAGGTCTGTTTCTGCCATTTTGGCTGAAGCCATCAAGCACGGTCAAGCGGCGTTGAACAAGTTTGTCAATGCTCTGCTGGCTGCTGGCAAGACAATTTCATCTATCGCCAGCTGGGCGGCTGGGAAAACTTCAGCAATCCTGAAAAATGTCATTTCTGGAGTAATTGCAGCTGGAAAGGCTGTGTCCCATATTATTAGTCAGATTGCCGGTTTGGCTGCTGACAAGATCAAGATCATAATCCGTGCTCTATTGCAGCTTGGACGTACGCTGGGTGAGCTTGTGAAAACGGTTGCTGCGCTGACGCTGTCTCGTGTCAAGAATGTTATCAATGCACTGATTGCTCTGGGTAAAAAAGTGAGTGCTATCATTGTAGAAGCGGTCAAAGCAACTCGGATAGTACTGAGCAAGGTGATGGAGGGGCTGCTGTCTTTGGGTAGGCGCATGTCGGAACTGGTTGCTGCGGCGGTTAGTTTGGCTATAACGGCTACTCGAAAGGTTGTTGCGGAACTGTTGAGGCTGGGTAAGAGTATTGTCCAGATGATGGCGGCAGCACTTGCACAATCCTCATTGGCACTTCGCAGGATTGCACGCGCACTGGTGTCCGCAGCAGCTAGCGTTGTGGATGTGCTTAAGAGCGTTGCTTCTACCGCCAGAGCGATGGTTGTCGCTGCCATTCGCGGCATTCTTGATGCCGGTGTTTCGGTGCTTAAACTGGCCAAACAGCTGTCAGAGTTTGCAGGTTCGAGGCTACTCAAGCTTGTTAACGCCTTGTATACGGCTACCCGCAAACTGGATAGCATCATAAAAGGATTTATCGCTAATACTCTGTCTGCTGCTAGAACGTTGATTGAGGGATTGCTGGCTGCCGGTGCAAACTTTGTAAAGACTGTGGCCGGCATACTGAAAAATGTTGCCACGGGCAATTACAGCAATTTCTTTGAAGCACTCAAGGCCATAGGTAGAGGCCTGCTGGAAGTAGCGGTACAGGCACTAAAGCTCGGTGGGGCAATTCTGGTGGCCGCGTTTAGTGCAGTTCTGGAAGTGTTCGGTGGTCACAGGCCCTTAACCAGAGCAGAACGCAGTGAGGCGAAAAAGGTATTTGGAGTGTCAATTGATTTATCACGAGTAAAAATTTCAGTGGCATCTATTCCGGCGGATATAATTTCAAAGTTCAATGACGAGCGGCCATTTACGACCATGTATGTAATCAATTTTAAGTCAGGAACTCAAATCGAGACACAGACTCTCATTCACGAATTGACACATGTATGGCAAGCAAAGCAACGTGGCCCGATATATGCCGTAGAGGCGTTGCATGCACAATTTAAGCTTGGACCAGATGCCTACAAGGTGACAGATCAGAACTTGATAGCTGCCGATGGTGATTTTTCCAAGTTCAATCCAGAGCAACAGGCCACCATTGTGGATCGCTATTGGGCTGCTAAATTTGGTGGGAACAACCCAGCCAACCCTGTTGGTTTACTGGAGCCATATGCCAGGCAAGTGTTTAAATCGCAGAGGTTTGAATTTCCGACAGATCGGCTGATACCCATTAAGCCCCCTGTGCTCAGGCCGGTGCGTGTGCTCCCACGATTCAGCTGATTAGATGATGCCACGACCAGTGTCATTGTCTTCATCACATCAGTGCAGTGGCAGTCTTCGACGCGAAGACTATCCGCTATCCAAACTTTCTTGTTTGGTCGCTGAGAACAACTTCCGACTTTTCAGGATTACAAGTGCCGGAGTATGCCATCAGTTCGATACGCCTGATGACTCAGATACTGTGGGTACAAAAGCGCTGATTGCTCTAGTGCCCACGCAGGCTGCCTGGAAGCAGGTGATGAAGCTGCTTCCAAACGAGCTGCCGCGATCGTGTTTTGTGGGTAAGAGATTTTTTAGCGCTAATGCGCCGCCACTAGGTGCTTATCAGCGAAAAACTGGAAGCGTCAGAATCGCCGTAATGGCGCAATGGGAACCTGCGTACACTCGCCAGGCGCGACGTTGGCGTAGTCGAGTGTCCCCAATTGGAGAGATAGAAGATATGTGTGCCGACAGGCGAGGGCGTGACGATGTCATGGCGTCGATTGCAGGTGCTCATGTAGTGCTGTATTTCGGCCATGGACACTATTTTGGTCTTGATGGTTACCATGGAATTGCAGCAGAACATTTTTTGCCAGATAGGCCTATCGGTTTGTTCTGGAGTTGGTCTTGCAATACGCTCTGTGGTCGCCACAGTTTTGCACTGCGGTTGCTGCAAGCCGGATTGGTGAAGGCGTACATCGGCACCACCAACCCTAAGGCTCGCAGCTGCGATAATTTACGGCTGGCACAATTGTCTGCGGACGTACTTTTGCAAAACCCAAAGACTTTGATGGAGTGGCTATCCAGCCTCACACTGGCCGTGCATGAAACAGGCGAAATGCAGCTTATAACTGCCTGGTCTGATTATCAGGTACTTGGTGATATCACCTTGCCATTACCTGAATTTCCTCGGAGCTAAATATGACAAAGCGGTTGTTGTCTGGAATCGCTTATGTGTTAGCTATAGCGATATTGTTTTCACTGACGGGTTGTACCTATGAGTACAAACTCCTGGTTAGAGTCTTTGATGATACTGGCGATTCAGCCATAACGAACGTGAGGGTGATTGTCGTAAAGAAGGCTATCGATGAGAGTGAATTATCTGCGTTAATTTCTGAGCCTGTGAATTCGGCTGGCGAACTGGAGGTTGTTCTTTGTTGCAGTCCGGACCCGCAGGTGTGGGTCTATGCATTTATTGATTCGAGTGCTTCATTGCACTGGGATGAATCTGAAAAAATTCGATCCGCACAAAATCCAGTGCAATTGAGCGATGATGCGACGTTGGATATTCAGTTTGAGTAATGTGGAGTGTCCATGCTACAAAAAACAGACAATCTGGCTACATACGCTTGCGCACTATCTTCAATTTTCACACGGTATTGAAATTGTCAGAACACCCACAACGTTGAAATTTTCGTGCAGCAATAATCCGATTGTAGGCGCCATCTAGCTATTCCAAGACTGCAACGTAAAATTACCGATTCGAGCTGATAATCGCTGTGCTAACTTGTTGGTAATATAATCGTCAGTCTATTCCATGAATTATTTAAGTGCAGTCGCCAGCATTTTATTGCTGACAAGCACCGCAGTTGCAGCGGCCCCCACGGTCACTGGAAACATTATTTCATGGCCAGACGATGGTTGGTATCAAGTGCAGGCTGTCACCGATGAGGCAATCACTGAGGTATGTGGCGGGACGCGCTCCTGCGAAGTACCCCAAGGCAACTATATTGTCATCAACCACACCACGGGCGAGCGTTTTAACAACATTGTCGTCAGTGCAGGGCCTAGTGTGTCTGATGTCACTGTAAGCGGAAATACAATCTCCTGGCCCAACGATGGGTGGTATCAAGTTCAAGCGGTGACTGACTCGGGAATCACTGAAGTGTGTGGTGGGGGGCAAATGTGTGATGTACCGGCTGGTTCGTATATTGTCATCAACCATACAACCGGTGAGCGCTTTGAGGATATTGTTGTCGGTGACGAACCTGCCGTTTCTGAAATCACGATTGTGGGCAATACAATTTCCTGGCCTGATGATGGTTGGTATCAGGTGCAATCGGTAACTGACTCGGGAATTTTTGAGGTTTGTGCTGGCGGGCGTTCGTGTGACGTGCCGAACGGAAATTATATTGTCATTAACCATTCAACCAGTCAACGGTTCAGCCCGATAGTCGTCAGTGGCGACGTGGCAGAGACGTCTATCATTCGTTCAGATACCTGGCCGGATATTCTGCGCAATGTCGTCACACTGATCAATGCTGACCGTGCACTGGTCCGGCACGAAATGATTCTTGACAG
>JALZVU010000124.1 GCA_023301795.1 Granulosicoccus sp. | reverse complement strand
GTGCGAATCACTTTAATACCCAAAGCGTGAGCTGCATCATGCGAGTCGCCTACTGAACGCAAAATAAGCCCACCACGCGTGTGACTGAGAAACCACGCTACAGCTGCCACCAGAATAAAAGAGCCATAGACCAGCACATCGTGGCTGAACAATAACCTCCCCAGAATCGGTATTTCGCTCAGCACTGGAATAGGCAGCGGCTGTAGGCCCTCATAAGCAACGCCGATAAAGGACTGCCCGATCAATGCGCTAGCACCGATACCAAAAATCGTCAGCGCCAGACCCGTAGCCACCTGTGAGGACTGCAGCACTAGTGTCAAAAAGCCAAATAATCCGGCCATCAACACCCCGGCCATAATACCCGCCAGGATCCCCATGCCAGCTATTCCTGTGTAGTGGGCCGTAGCAAAACTGCAGACAGCCCCTACCAGCATCATGCCCTCAACGCCCAGATTCAGAACCCCTGAGCGCTCCACCACCAACTCACCAATGGCGGCATAGACCAACGGCGTTGCCGCTGTGATGATGGTCAACAGTGTGAGTATCAGCGTCTCGTTCATCGGTTTTTCAAGTCCAGGCGGCTGGCATCAGGCAACACGACGCGCCCTCCAGACAATCGAATAATTAATCAATACATCAGTAGCCAATAAAAAGAACAGCAACATCCCCTGAAAAACACCAGTTACTGCCAGCGGCAAATTCAGCGTGATCTGAGCTGACTCCCCACCCAGGTAAGACAGCGCCATAACCAAGCCTGCAAACAAAACACCCACGGGATGAAGACGACCCAGAAAGGCCACAATAATGGCTGTAAAACCATAACCTGGCGAAATGGTGGGAAGCAGTTGTCCGATAGGACCGGCTACCTCAAGCAAGCCGGCAAGCCCGGCTGCGCCACCGCCTAGCAGCAAAGCCACCCAAACCAGACGGGACTGATTGAAGCCAGCGTGCGATCCAGCTTTCGGGGCAGCACCATTCACCCGCAGAGCGAAACCCAACAGCGTTCGCGACAACAGAACCCACCCTGCCACCACTAGCGCCAAAGCCACCAATGCACCGATATGCAATCGTGTGCCCGAGAGAATTTTCGGTAGTGTCGCCGCATCATGAAACAAACGCGACTCAGGAAAGTTAAACCCATCCGGATCTCGCATAGGCCCTGACACGAGATAGGAAAGCAGCAGGACAGCTACATAGGTCAGCATGAGACTTGTCAGAATCTCGTTCACACCAAAGCGTGTCTTGAGCAGCGCAGGTATTGCCGCCCAGCTCATTCCGCCCAGCACACCAGCGATCATCATGGCAGGCAGTACATACCACGCCTCCACCTCATAAAACGCCAGCGCCACAACCGAACCTGCTATACCACCCAGAATCAACTGCCCCTCGGCACCAATGTTCCAGACCTGAGCACGAAACCCGATAGACAGCGCAACCGCTATAATGATCAACGGCGCCGCTTTTACACCAAGCTCTGCCAGCCCGTACAAAGAGCTGATGGGCTCAATAAAAAACGCGTGAAACGCAGCACCGACAGGCACAGACAGAGCAGCAAACAATACAAGCCCAGCAAGAATGGTAATTCCAAGCGCAATAACCGGCGCAAGATACCCCATTAGCTGCGAAGGACGAGCACGCTTTTGTAATGCAATCATGCCACTACCCCATCATGCGCACCTGCAAGCGCCTCTCCACCCATTAGCAAACCCACTTGCTGCACAGTGACGTCCCGCGTTAGATAAAAATCGGAAAGACGCCCAGCGCATAACGCACCGATTCGGTCAGTGGCCTGCATGAGCTCGTCAAGGTCTTGTGATATCAACAACACCGCAGATCCTTGCGCTGCAAGCTCGACAATGGCCTTGTGAATGGCAGCTGCTGCTCCCGCATCAACGCCCCATGTAGGTTGAGAAATAACCAGAACGCGGGGAGCTTGCATGATTTCCCGACCAACAATAAATTTCTGCAGATTACCGCCAGAAAGACTGGACGCCAAGGCCTCAGGACCCTGACATTGAACGTTAAACTGATCAATGACATCTTGCGCAAACCGCTTACTACGACCGTATGAGATCAGCCCGAACGTGCGCAGATCTCGCCGATGATGCCCGGTAAGAAAAACATTCTCAGTCAGCGACAGACTCGGCACAGCAGCATGACCAAGGCGCTCCTCAGGCACACAGCACAGGCCTCTGCGTCGACGTGCACCCGCATCCAGCTTGCCCAGCGGCCGCCCATCAAGTTTGATGTGCACCGCCTCATCGCTTATTCGCTCACCGGCAAGCGCTTGTAATAATTCATCCTGTCCATTACCTGCTACACCCGCAATCCCTAGAATCTCGCCTGCGCTGACGTGCAGGTTGATATCACGCAGGCCAACCGTATTGGCATCAGGTGCCAACACGTTCAGCTCCGCAACCTCGAATACACGCGCGGTGCCTTTGTGAGGTTTGCGCATTGAGGATGGCGGTAGCTCATCACCCATCATAAGTGCCGCTAAACTGGCAACACTCTCTTGCCGCGGATCAGCTGCCGCGACCACTCGCCCACCTCTCAAGATAGTGGCAGCACTGCACAGTGTTCGAATTTCTTCCAGCTTATGACTGATATAAAGTATCGCCATACCGTCCTCAGCCAACACGTTCAGAGTCTCAAACAGATCGCCTACTTCCTGCGGCGTGAGTACCGAGGTAGGCTCGTCCATGATCAACAATTTGGGGTCCTGCAACAGGCAACGGACAATTTCTATGCGCTGCCTTGCGCCCACCGACAAGGTGTAGACCGAGCGCTGCGGATCAAGTGGTAGTCCGTAACGCTCAGAGACTTCGACAATCCGCCGAGCCAAAGTGTCATCAGCCTTAACGCCCATGCCCAAGGCAATATTCTCGAGAACATTTAGAGAATCGAACAGTGAAAAATGCTGAAACACCATGGCAATGCCCAACTGCCGAGCGACATTGGGTTCAGTAATGCTGACCTGCTGACCTTGCCAGTGGATCGTACCCGTATCAGGCGCCAGCAAACCATAGAGTATTTTTACAAGCGTGCTTTTGCCAGCACCGTTCTCACCCAATAATGCATGAATGCTGCCGGCCTCAAGTACCAGGTTAACGGCATCGTTTGCCAGCACTCCGGGGTAGGCCTTGGATATATTATGCAAGGCAACCAGCGCTGACGCATCGGTATTTTGAGAACTAGTTGGCGGCATGTGAATCGAGAGCGGTTATCTGCTGACAGGACTTAGGTCTAGAGTGTACCGCGCAGGGCCACAAGGAGCCAACATTGCTTGCGATGGATTGCAGGGACCGGTAGGCTTGAGCGCGACGTACTTTGTAGATACACACCTATGAGCAGCTCCTCCATCCACGCAGTGAAAGCCAGCCTCTTACACTGCACAGGTGATCCCGACCGCTACAGTACGGACAACATCGTCTATGTACCCGACGGTGTAATGCTTATAGAAAACGGCATCATCAAAACGTGTGGTACCGCCGACACCACACCCATCCCTGAACATGCCTCAGTCAGTGATTTCACGGGTAAGCTTGTGATACCCGGGTTTGTTGATACTCACGTCCACTATCCACAGTTAGACATGATTGCAGCCTACGGCACGCAGTTGCTGGAGTGGCTGGAACGCTATACTTTTCCTGCCGAAGCTGCATTTTGTGACAAGGAGCATGCCACCAACGCTGCCAGTTTCTTTCTGGATCAACTGCTCACTAACGGCACCACCACTGCGATGGTGTTCGGCACCGTCCACCCCGAATCGGTCAACGCTTTTTTTAACGAGGCGCACGCGCGTAACCTACGCATGATCTGCGGCAAGGTGATGATGGACAGAAATGCACCTCAGAATCTTTTGGACACACCCGAGGGCTCATACCAAGAAAGCCAGCAACTGATCGACAGATGGCACGAGAAAGGCCGGCTGGGCTATGCAGTAACCCCTCGTTTCGCCCCCACCAGCACAGCCGAACAACTGCGTATGGCGGGGCGATTGCTGGATGAGAATCCAGGGGTGCATCTGCACACGCACATGGCAGAGAACGCGGACGAATGCGACTGGGTGGCATCTTTATTTCCTGACACCAAAGACTACCTTGCGGTTTACGAGCAGTTTGGCCTTGTGCGAAAACGATCCATGTTTGCGCACGCTATTCACCTGTCAGACAATGCCTGGAAGCGGCTGGCAATGCACGATGCCTCAGTATCTCACTGCCCCTGCTCCAACCTGTTTATCGGTAGCGGTTTGTTCGATCTACGATCAGCACAAAAACATCAGGTACGTGTTGGACTAGGAACCGATATCGGCGCAGGCGACAACGTATCGTTGTTAAGGGTGGTCAATGAAGCCTACAAGGTGCAACAACTGCAACGCCACACACTCACACCAGAACACGCCTTCTACCTTGCCACATTGGGAGGTGCCAGAGCACTGGATCTGGATACAAAAATAGGCAGTTTCGAGGCAGGCAAGGAAGCTGATTTTCTGGTGATTGACGAGCAGGCAACTCCGCTGCTCGCGAGACGCACAGCAAGCCAGAAAAGTTGGCAGGACCGGTTGTTCAGCGTCTTGATGCTAGGCGATGACAGATGTATCGAACAGACGTGGATTATGGGAAAGCACTACCCAACTGCAGCATCAATACTGCGGTAATTCAGTATCTTCAAACAATTGGCTTCTGGCATTTCGTGAAGGACTTGCCAACGCCTGATCTATCCGTTCCTTTGTCAAATGGGGTGCAAATCGAGCTATGAAGTCGTACATGAACGGCCGTAATTCACGATGCTGACGCATACCGATATGCGTAACACTGCTGTCAAAAAGATGAGATGCGTCCAGAGCTTTCAAGTCACCATCCAACTCAGGCTCATAGGCCATGCGCGCAATGATACCTACGCCAAGCCCTGAACGTACATAGGTTTTGATAACGTCAGCATCGGTTGCTGTTAGCACCACACTCGGCTTTAAATCTCGTGCACCAAACGCGTTATCCAGCTGAGAGCGCCCAGTGAAACCGAATACATACGTGATCAGCGGAAAACTGGCCAGGGCCTCCAGCGTCAGGCTGCCCAACTGAGCCAACTTAAACAAAGCATGATCAGGTTTTACGACAACCGCTCGGTTCCATCGCGAACATGGCAACATCACTAGGTTGTCATAAAGATGCTGCCCCTCAGTAGCGATGACAAAATCCACTTCACCAGTTTCCACCATAGTCGCCATTTGAGCAGGCGTACCTTGATGAAGATGGATATTCACCCGAGGGTAATGTTCGCCAAACGCTTCAATGATAGATGGCAACACATAGCGTGCTTGCGTATGCGTGGTAGCAAGCCTGAGCTCGCCACTGTGCGGGTCAGCGTGTTGACGCCCAATATTGAGAATGTCTTCAGTACCTGCCAGAATTTTCTCAGCTATTGGAATGATGTCTTTGCCTGCCGCTGTGACTGAGACAATCTGCCTGCCACTGCGATCAAACAGCTCGATGCCAAGTTCATTTTCCAAAGCCCGAATCTGCTTGCTGACACCAGGCTGTGAGGTATAGAGAGAAGTAGCGGTCTCAGAGACATTCAAGTTGTTCTGCACCATAGCCACGATGCAGCGCAATTGTTGTAGCTTCATGACTCACCCAGGCCGAGCGTTTGCATCACCAAAAGCTAGCTCCCAGCTTGCGCCACAGCTTCACCATTGGCATCGACACCCAAGCGCTCATGCATCAGCGGGCTGGTGGTGGTGTATTGCAGGTTCACTTTTTTGCCTGGTTCAAAGGCTTGCTTGATAGCAAATGCTGCCATGGCGGCTTCATGGAATCCGCTGAGGATCAGCTTCTTTTTCCCCTCATAGGTATTGATATCACCGATGGCATAGATGCCGGGGACAGAGGTTTCAAACGTTGCAAGATTGATGGTCACAAGCTTACGCTCAAGTTCCAAGCCCCAGTTCTCTACAGGCCCAAGCTTTGGCGACAAACCAAAGAACACCAGAAGATCATCTACCGGCAGCGTTACTTCCGTTTTTTCTTCATCACGCTGAACAAAAGTGACATCGCTTAGCTTGCCATCAGTTTCGCCAAAGGATTTGAGCGTTGCCATCATCACCTTGGCACCACCAGCGTCAGCCAGAGCATGTAGTTTGTCTACCGAGGCCTGAGCGGCACGAAAACGCTCAGTACGATTAACAACCGTCAGACTTTTCGCTGCAGGCGCAAGCTGCAACGCCCAGTCTAGCGCTGAATCACCGCCACCCAACAATACAATATCGCGCCCTGCATGCTGAGCAGGATTCCGGACACGGTAAAACAATTGTTTATCTTCGAATTTTTCAATCTCCGGCACACGTACCCGCACAGGCGTAAATGAGCCAGCACCTGCGGCTATGATCACAGCCTTGCATTCGAATTCTGTGCCCGTAGAGGTTTTCAGATAGAAATCATTTTCACCACGCTTTTGTAACTCTTCCACTGTCTGGTCGAGGTACATCTGTGGTGAAAATGGCGCAATCTGCTGCTCAAGATTATCAATAAGCTGCTGCCCAGTGCATTCCGGCACAGCTGGAATATCAAAAATTGGCTTGTCAGGGTACAACTCCGTGCACTGCCCGCCAGACTGCGGAAGCGCATCGATGACTGCAGCTGATAATCCCTGAAGCCCCAGCTCAAACACCTGAAACAAGCCCACAGGACCCGCCCCAACAATTACTACATCAATCTGAATTGTGCTCATAGCCTCACGTCGTCATGTTTTGCGCGTTTAATAAATAGTCCCGGCAGTCTAGCCGCCCGACTTTACGAAGTAGCGTATGCCGACACCAATCGTTACCTCATCGACAAGGGCTGCACCCAGATAGGCTTCACCTAAACCTGTCGGCAGCACAAGCCCCGCCCCCAAAGCCAATTCATGGGCAGTATCACTAGAGCCAAAGTCAACATTTATACGTTGATATCCGAAACTTGTGTACCAGGCCAGACCATTCTCCATCAAAGGATTAGCACCACTGACCAATGCGTCCAGCGATATGGTGTTTAGATCGCCATCGATTTCTCGAAGAGAATAATCGCCAAAATGATAACTTGCCTTGCCCGCAATATTTACCTTTTTGCTGATTCGCTGATTGGACAGAAAATACATGGCACCCAGACCCAGAGGTACGCCATCAGTGTCACCAAATTCACTGGTACCGACTGTACCAATGAGCACCAGCTCTGGCGACAGGCGATAATTTACCCGTGCTGCAATATTCTGATAATCCAGATCCCCCAGATCCCCAGTGACAAACCCAAGCTCAACCGAGAGATCGCTGGTGTTCGCAGGGCTTGCCTCACGACCTGATATCAGACCAAGATACTCCGCATGAGCTGTGGAGCACAGCAGCAGAGTGGCCGCGATAGCACAAAGGCTGGTCCGTGCTTTGCAGACCGACTTCAGAAAATAGAAAGACGATTGATGCATTTTATATCCCTTATAAGCGTGTGTTGATGAGCAGCAATAGCCACTCATAATAAAGTCTAATTGAATACCTGTTCACGCGTTGCCAGAAATTCCACATCCGGCCAGCGCTCTTGCGACATCTGCAAATTTATACGAGTGGGAGCCAGATACACCAGCTCACCGGCGTGATCGATCGACAAGTTCATATCCAGCTTCTTCCGAAAATCATCCAGCATTTTCTCATCACTACAACGGATCCAGCGAGCTTGCTGGACACCAATAGTCTCGAACTGACATTCCACTTTATACTCATCGCGTAGTCGTTGAGCGACCACCTCGAATTGCAGCACACCCACAGCACCCAGAATCAAGTCATTGCTGATCAACGGTTTAAACAGCTGCGTAGCACCTTCCTCACACAACTGACTAAGCCCCTTCTGCAAGGCTTTCATCTTCAATGGATCTTTGAGCACCGCACGGCGAAACAGCTCTGGCGCAAAATTGGGAATACCGGTAAACGCCAATTCCTCACCAACGGTAAAGGTGTCGCCGATGCGAATGGTACCGTGGTTATGCAGACCGATAATATCGCCACTGAAAGCCTCTTCCACATGCCCTCTGTCTGCGGCCATAAACGTTAGCGCATCGTTCAAGCGAACCTCTTTGCCCAGCCTAACATGCCGGACCTTCATGCCTTTGGCAAAGGTTCCAGAGCAAATGCGTACAAAAGCTACCCGATCTCGATGCTGCGGATCCATGTTCGCCTGAATCTTGAAGGCAAAGCCTGTGAACTTTTCCTCACGCGGACTGACTTCTCGTGTAATGGTGGTTCGAGCTTGCGGGCCAGGGGCGTACTTGACGAAATCAGCCAGCAGCTCGGCGACACCAAAATTGTTTATTGCTGAACCAAAATACACAGGTGTCAGCTCTCCGGCCCGATACGCGTCAATATCAAATTCATGACAAGCGCCCTGCACCAGTTCAAGCTCCTCACGTAATTCAGCAGCCATCGGGCCAAGGATTTCATCCAGCTTGGGATTGTCGATGCCCTCTACAACCTCGCCTTCCTGTACCTTGCCACCGTGGGTGGACGAGTAGAAATGCACAACGCCGGTATGCAGGTGATAAACCCCCTTGAAACGTTTGCCCATTCCAATCGGCCAGGTCACGGGAGCACAGCGAATATTGAGCATCTCCTCCACTTCATCCATGAGCTCGATGGGATCACGACCTTCACGATCCATCTTGTTGATGAAGGTCATAACAGGTGTGGTTCGCAAGCGACACACTTCCATTAATTTTTTAGTGCGTGTTTCAACGCCTTTTGCGCAATCGATTACCATCAAGGCAGAATCCACGGCCGTAAGCGTACGGTAGGTATCCTCCGAGAAATCCTCATGCCCGGGCGTATCCAGCAGATTTACGATGTGCTCTGCATAGGGAAACTGCATGACCGATGACGTCACGGAGATACCACGTTCCTGCTCCATCGCCATCCAGTCTGATGTGGCATGACGTGCCGCTTTGCGTCCTTTAACCGTACCCGCTAGCTGTATAGCACCACCGAACAGCAAGAGCTTTTCGGTTAGCGTGGTTTTACCGGCATCCGGATGCGAGATGATTGCGAAGGTGCGGCGCTTTTCAACTTCTTTGAGAAACTCTGCATCAGCCATCTGTAGGTCACTCCTGTTGGCACACGGCAGACTGGCTCAGAATGCGTCATACCCCAAAGCGTGCCATTCTATCGCAATGCCGTACCAACAGCGTATCAGTGCCGAAAAAGCGTCTCATCGTTGCTGACAAGATTTCGCGCCATCACTATAGCGTCCTCTCGTCCTTTGGCAGAGTCATAGTAAGCCTTGCGCAAACCGACTTCATTAAATCCTGAGCGCTCATACAGTTCTATCGCTCGAGGGTTGGATGGCCGGACTTCGAGAAACACCGTGTGAGCTTTACGATGCTCGGCCTGACGCACCAGATGCTCAAGCAAAAGCCTTGCAAAGCCTTGTCGTTGATATGAATCATCGATACACAGATTCAGAATATGAGCCTCATCAGCAGCCACTTGCACAATGCCGTAGCCAATTAATTCGTCGTCGAGTAACACCATTTGACACAGGTAACCGGCCTTGAGGCAATCACGGAAAATGCCATCGCTCCATGAAAACTCGTAGTTCCTTCTTTCCATGGTACCGATGAGCGCCACGTGGCGAAGATACATGGGTGCAAACGTGATGTTAGCTGTGACAGGGTGACCGCTCACAGGCTCACCAGAGAGCGCCGCATGGCTTTAAGAGTCTGCCAGGCGCGGCGCTTGATCGCTGGCGTCCGAAGCAGAACTTCCGGGTGAGGCAGACGCCAGACAGGCAGCGATGAGGTCGGCAGCCGCCCCTGGTCAGCATCAGCGGGGCTCGCTGAGTCGACGATGCTCGAATCAAGGATAAGCAAAGCTCGCGTGTGTGGCGTGCAAATCTGTTCCAGGTAGGTCGGAACAAGTGAATTGTCAGGCACGCTACGCTGCGCAGAGCTCACGGCACATTGTCTGATCGCATTGCGCGGCTGCTCAACTGCTCGCATCATCAAGTCAAACAGCTGCGAACTTTGCGCATCCAAAGGCGCTGACTGAGGGGTGCCATGGTGTAGAGACACAACCAGAATCTGCGCCTGGTCAGGTCCGACATGGCAAACTGTGGTGCCCCGATAAACAAAAGGGATTAATGGCTGCTCCACAAGCCACTGTGCGAGAGAGGCAAGATCAGATCTGTCAGTCGCAATATCTGGCAACGCCACAGGTTCTGCAACAATCGACACCGACGGTACATCCGGCTCGGCAGACGCATTACTCACTGGCTCAGCAAGCGTATCTTCACTAGCCCAGGCAACAAGGCCCATCGCGTTCATACAATGAATCTGGCGAGCAGAATACGCCATATTATGGACGACTACTCGCCAACAGTGCCGCCTCTCTGACGCTTACGGTACAAACGAAACAGATAATAGAGCGGCCCCGACAATCCATAAATAACAGAAGCAATGAGAATCATTTTTGGTGGATCCACGGCCGTCACCACGAACAACAGTAGCAAGCCCAACAACATGGCAAATGGCACTCTCTTATTGTCGCCCAGATCCTTAAAGCTGTAGTAGGTGAACGTACTGACCATGGACACACCACTAAGCGCTGTCATCGCAGCCGCAAGAATTACCACGTCGTCACCACTGACACCCAACCCCGTCATCACCCAGACAAAACTTGCCAGAATAGCGGCAGCGGCAGGACATGCCAGACCTTGGAAAAAACGCTTGTCCGCTGTGCCCACCGCCACATTGAAGCGTGCCAGCCGCAAACCGCAACATGCCGTGTAGACAAAGGCTATAACCCAACTGAGTTGACCATAGTGAGCTTCACTAAGACCTGACAACGACCAGGAATACATCAGGAAAGCCGGTGCAACACCGAATGAAACCATGTCAGACATGCTGTCGTATTCGGCCCCGAATGCGGTGGAGGTATTGGTCATCCGCGCTACCCGCCCATCGAACCCATCCAGCACCATAGCGACAATGATGGCCAGCCCTGCGTGCCCGTATGAGCCGTTATAGGCAAGGATAATACTGTAGAAACCCGCTAGCAGAGCGCTTGTGGTAAACAGATTCGGCAATAAGTAAATGCCACGCGATGGGCGTTTCTGTTCAGTAGCTGGGCTTTTCATTGCTCGGTCTCGGTTACGCTTTCAGGCTTTTATCGCCGCGAGCAATGCCGGTTGTACCAGAACGCACAGCCTCGATAACATTGTCGCGACCAGCGGCATCCAGAAAAGCGTTGATCTTGTGATCGTTGCCTGTCAGCTCCACCACGTAACTGGTATCGGTGACATCCAGTATGCTGCCACGAAAAATATCAGTCAGCCGCTTCAATTCCTCGCGCGCACCATCGACGGCACGTAGCTTGAGCAACATGATTTCGCGCTCAATGAAATTGACTTCGGTAAGGTCAGTGAGTCGAACGACATCAATAAGCTTGTTCAGCTGTTTAATAATCTGCTCGACAGTCTGCTCGGTGCCGATTGTCACGATGGTCATCCGGGACAGCGTAGGGTCATGAGTCGCCGCCACCGTCAATGACTCGATGTTGTATCCACGAGCACTGAACAGACCCGACACCCTCGAGAGGGCGCCCGATTCGTTTTCAAGCAATACTGATATTACGTGCCTACGCATTACGCAAGCTCCCTGGCAGGATTGAGGCGCATTTCATGATGTCCTTTTCCAGCTTCGATCATTGGATACACATTCTCTGCCTGATCAGTTTGAAAATCCATAAAGACAACGCGATCTTTCATGGCAAATGCCTCGTCCATTGCGCCGTCCACATCCGCAGGATTTTCGATACGCATACCAACATGACCGTAGCTTTCAGCAAGTTTGACAAAATCCGGCAAAGCATCCATGTACGAATGTGAGTAACGCTTTTCGTAATTAAATTCCTGCCACTGCCGCACCATACCCATATAACGGTTATTCAAGCAAATGATCTTTACTGGCGTGTTGTACTGCAGGCAGGTGGATAGTTCCTGGATACACATCTGAATGCTGGCTTCGCCGGTGATACAGGCAACCTGTTCATCAGGAAACGCCAACTGCACACCAATGGCGGCAGGCAGTCCAAATCCCATGGTGCCAAGGCCGCCAGAATTAATCCAGCGCCGCGGCTTATCAAACCCATAGAACTGAGCTGCCCACATCTGATGCTGCCCAACATCTGACGTAATGTAGGCATCACCTTTCGTAGTGCGCCACAGCGATTCCACTACCGATTGCGGCTTGATGAGCTTGCTGCCTTGTTCGTAAGCCAGGCAATCCACGCTAGCCCACTTCTTGATAATCGCCCACCACGCTGCAATATCAGCAGGGTCTGCGCGTTTGTCAGTTTCCTTGATCAAGGAATTCATAGCGTCCAGCACCTGACTGACGTTACCGACGATCGGCACATCAACTGTCACGTTCTTGGAAATTGATGCTGGGTCGACATCGATATGCACAATCTTGGCGTATGGACAAAAACTCTCGATCTCGCCTGTAACACGGTCGTCGAAACGCGCACCAATGGCAATCAGAACATCACAGTCGTGCATCGCCATGTTGGCTTCATAGGTCCCATGCATACCCAACATGCCTATATTCTGCTTGTTAGACGCGGGGAAGGCACCCAGGCCCATCAGAGTCTGGGTGATCGGGTAGCCCAACAGCTCTGTAAATTCAATTAGCTGAGGAGCCGCATCACCGAGTACGCAACCACCACCCGAGTAAATCATCGGTCGCTTAGCTGACAAAATGAGATCAACCGCCTTTCGGATCTGGCCAGGGTGGCCCTGCTCTGCCGGACTGTACGAGCGCATGTTAACTGTCTTTGGGTACTCGAACGGCACCTTGACACCAGGCGTGGTGAAGTCTTTTGGAATATCAACGACCACGGGCCCTGGACGCCCTGTGGTGGCAACGTGAAATGCTTTCTTCAGCGTGTCAGCGAAATTCTCCAGAGAATCCACCAGAAAATTATGCTTTACGCACGGCCGCGTAATGCCAATGCAATCCACTTCCTGAAACGCATCACTGCCGATAAACCGACTTTGCACCTGCCCAGACAGAACTACCATAGGTATGGAGTCCATAAAGGCCGTAGCTATACCGGTTATCGCGTTTGTAGCACCAGGACCTGATGTAACCAACACAACACCGGGCTTGCCGGTTGCACGCGCATAACCATCAGCTGCATGCGTTGCACCTTGTTCATGACGCACCAGAATATGTTTTACCGAGTTTTGCTCGTAAAGCGCATCGTAGATATGCAGCACAGCACCACCGGGGTACCCGAACAGAAATTCCACACCCTCTTCTTTGAGTGCCTCGATTAATACCTCACCACCTGATAACTCCACCGATAATTCCTCTAGATTGATCGCAACGCAAGCCATTCTTGCCCTAACCCAGGAGACTGTCCCGGACACATCAGGCAAATGGTTGACTTTGTACGAGTAAAAAACATGAATGATTTACAAATGTCATGCGAAATCGACGCTGATCAAATCTGAGCGGAATTCGCTCTGGACGCCGAAGCACATGGACGCAGTTGTGTATTGTTGTTTTCCAGAAGGTGGCCAGCAGCGCGAGGATCAAAATGACTGACAGCGGTGGTGGGTGGACCGCCGAATCACACAATACGAGAGGTAGATCGCAAAGGTGATGGAACTGCTCGCTGGCCGGATTGTGTCGAACCTCCGGAGACTCTGCAGTATAGCCTCAGTTAACCCGTCACGGGGACTGATTTAGAGTCACATGCGCGCCTAATGCTCGTGATAAATTGGCACTAGATGAAGTAGCTCGGCAGTCAAGTGGCATGTTTAATGACTTATACATCCAATTGTGTATCGTATGAGTCATAGGATTGGCATCGTTTGAGTAACAGTTATACTGCCAAAGCTGAACTGTTCACTATTTGTCCATACTAATATTGTGAGTGCTCAACCCACGATCAGAGCCATTTTTTGAATATGTCGTCGAATCTTTCGCAACTGTGTGCCAACGGTCTTTCGAAGATCGCAGGATCACTCACCTTGCGAAACGCCATGAAACATAAACTCTCGCGAACCGCCGCCAGTACAATGCTTGGCGTCACGCTTGTTTTTAGCTGCTTCAGTGTATTCGCCCAGCAGAATCTACCCATCATGGGTGAACCGGCAGACGCCGCACTATCACCACTTGAAGAACAGCGACTCGGCGCCCAGTTCATGCGTCAAATCCGTGCGCAACTGCCTCTGGTCCGTGATGTACAGTTAACTGAGTACATACAGACTCTTGGCGACAGACTGACAGTGGCATCGGGCAAGGCGGACAGCGGTGACTTTACGTTTTTTGTTATCGACGACCCTCAAATTAATGCTTTCGCCATTCCGGGGGGTTACGTCGGTATTAATTCAGGCCTCATCGCCGCTATGAAGCATGAGGAGCAGCTAGCCAGCGTCGTTGCTCACGAAATCGCACACGTAACACAGCGTCATCATGCTCGCGCATTCGCCACTGGCAACCGAGCCTCATTGAGTGCTGCCGCTGCGGTTCTGGCAGCCATCATTATCGGTCAGGCTTCACCACAAGCTGGTCAGGCAGCTCTGGCAGCAGGATTGGCAGCAACCCAGCAATCAGCCATTAATTTTACCCGTGGCAATGAGGTGGAGGCGGATCGCATAGGCATTGAGATTCTTTCCAACGCCGACTACGACGCCCGGGCAATGGCAGAAACGTTCGATATCCTGCGTCGACAAAATTCCTTGAACACCTCCGGGCTAGCGCTGGAGTATCTGCGCACCCACCCCCTCGACAACAATCGTATTGCCGAAGCCGCGGATAGGGCTAGCACCAAGTCCGCCAAAGCACGTGTCATGTCAGTGGAATTCGATTTGTTCAAGGCACGAATGGCTGTTTTGACATCAACAGACCCTGCGCAGACCATGCGGGTGTTCAACTCACAACACAAGCGCAATGCGAACATCGAAAATACATACGCGCTTGCCATGATATCCCAACGCAATAACCGAGTCGCCGATGCCCGCGATTATGTCGACATACTCGATACCATGGTGTCCGCCAACCCGGTTGTTGAGCTGTTACGTGCTGACATCAGTAGCAAAAAAGACAGTGCCCGTGTCAACACCACACTTGCAGCCTTGGCTGATCTGTATCCCGATCGATACTCGATCGTTGAAAAAAGACTGGATATGCTGGTGCAGAAACGCGCACTACCCGAAGCGCTACAAGTGGCAACGCGCTACGTTCGCACCAATTCAGCACCCAATCCACTTGCCTGGCGACAACTGGCTAGCATCCAGCAAATGCTCGATGACAGCGCAGGCAGTCATGAATCTTTGGCTCGCTATTTTGAGGCTCTTGATGAAATAAACCGCGCGCAAGGGCAGTTACAACTTGCCCTGCGCGAAGTCACTGCGGGCTCACAAGACGAGATTCGACTCAACGCCAGCGTAAAGACACTGAAAGAAAAAGCCAGTCGTTCGCGTTAACTCAAGATTGGACCAGCGCTGACAATCTGGCGACCACTGTCGGTATCGGTGTACTGTACAAAATTATCAATAAATAACTTGGCAAGCTTGTCTGCCTTGGCTTGCCACTCATCAGCACTTGCATAGGTACTACGAGGATCGAGTAACTGAGCATCGATGCCAGGCAAGCTCATCGGCACACTCAGGTTAAACGTTGGAACAATCGTTGTTTGCGCATCATCGAGGGAGCCGTCAAGAATCGCGTCTACGATTGCACGCGTCGCTTTGATAGAAATACGTTCTCCGCTGCCGTTCCAACCCGTGTTCACAAGATAAGCCCGGGCTCCTGAAGCCTCAATACGCTTCACAAGTTCATCAGCGTATCGGGTGGGATGCAAACTCAGAAACGCCTTGCCAAAGCAGGCAGAGAAAGTTGGCTGCGGGCTGGTAATTCCGAGTTCCGTTCCAGCAAGCTTTGCTGTAAATCCCGAAAGAAAATGGTAACGAGTCTGTTCCGGTGTCAATATGGATACCGCTGGCAGAACACCAAAGGCATCTGCCGTTAGAAAAATGACCCGTTTGGCATGCCCTGCCTTGGAGACCGGTTTGGCAATATTTTCGATGTGGTGTATCGGGTAGGACACTCGAGCGTTCTCTGTCTTGCTCGCATCGTCGTAGTCAACAGATCCATCGTCTTTGACTACAACGTTTTCCAACAATGCGTCACGACGAATCGCTGCGTAGATTTCAGGTTCTTGCTCCGCACTTAACCGGATGGTTTTGGCGTAACACCCTCCTTCGAAGTTGAAAACACCCTCGTCGTCCCAACCGTGCTCATCGTCACCAATCAAGCGTCTCTTGGGATCTGTAGAAAGGGTTGTCTTACCGGTGCCAGACAAGCCAAAAAATACTGCAGTGTCACCATCTTCACCCACGTTAGCAGAACAATGCATTGACGCTATGCCTTGAAGTGGCAACAGAAAATTCATGTAAGAGAACATGCCTTTCTTCATCTCTCCGCCGTACCACGATCCGCCGATCAGCTGAATTTTTTCACTGAAGTTGAATGCGACAAAGTTCTCTGAGTTCAGTCCTTGTGCCTGCCAATCCGGATTAACGACCGATGCACCATTCATGACGACAAAGTCCGGATCAAAAGCAGCAAGCTCTTCTATGCTCGGCCGGATAAACATATTGGTAACGAAGTGCGCCTGCCACGCGACTTCAGTGATGAACCGCACAGCCAGACGGGTGTTTTCGTTCGCTCCACAAAACGCGTCAACGATAAACAATCGCTTACCCGTAAGATGATCGCACACACGCGTTTTGAGCTGCGCCCAGATAGCTTCAGAGATAGGCTTGTTGTCGTTCTCACCCTGAGTAGACCACCATAGAACATCCTTAGTCAGGGCGTCTTCTACAATGTATTTGTCTTTCGGGCTTCTGCCGGTAAATGCGCCAGTATCGACAGCAATAGCCCCGCTGTCTGTGAGCGTCCCGCGCTCTAAGGCTTGCAGATCATCACGAGTTTCCTCGGCAAACAACGTCTCATAGCTTGGGTTGTACACGATCTCGGAGGCTGCCGAAATTCCGTAAAGCGAGAGGTTTAATCCAGTTGTCACTACTCGAGCTGTCTGATTCATAGTTCGATCCGTTTGAAAAGGCGAATGCCTGCCAGCAAAGCTGGACAAGCTACGGGGTGTCTCCCCCGTAAGCGGCAAACTATACGGTAATCAGTAGCTTCAGGTTATGGTCATAGTCGACAATATCATTCTAAAACAGTCACTTGCGACGATACTACCTGATTTTTGTAGTTAAATTACGAAACCCTCCAGACAGTGTTTACGGTTTTTTTCAGTAGAAACAAGGGTTACCAATGCTCTCGAATTTCCATCTAGCTTGCATTAGTGTCACTTTTCACATTCCCGATTTTTATTCGTGTAATTTCAATTCATGCGAACAAAGTAACGTCTTCGCAGCAGACCCACCAGGCAAAACACCAACATTGCAGGGAAGAACACCCCAACACCTGCCCCAGCTCCCGACGACCCGCCAGCAACAGAACATCCAGCTCCACCTGATAATCCGGTTTCAACGATGGGTGTGGCAGCTAGGGTGCTATCTGGCTCGCTATCTGGCGCACCATCAGGATTGGCATCCGCCGGTGTCGCAGGATTCGAATCATTTTCAGGGGCCACCGCTCCAGATTCACTGCCATCAGCATCAGCATCCTGAAAATCAGGTATGCCATCTTCATCAGTATCAGCCAGAAAATCACGATTGAGCAGCGTATTGCCGCCATCTATAAAGCCATCCTGATCCAGATCAGTAGCGCTGTCGAGAACACCGTTACTGTCAGTATCAACACCTTGCGTCTCGAGTAAATCACTTACCGAATCATCGTCGCTATCAAGATCACGAAAGTCGCGTACGCCGTCTCCATCACTATCAATAATTGCAAATATTGGCACACCGGAATCGGATGCCGTTTCGGCACGGTCGAGATAGCCATTGATGCCTGTAAGCTGGGCGTCATCTACTCGCCCATCATTGTCCAGATCGATAATATTGACGTTCAGCTCTCCGCCGTTAGCTTCCCGAATATCGCCGATACCATCGTTGTCACTGTCCAGATCCAGATAATCAGCAATTCCGTCGCCATCAGTATCAAGCGGCTGATCGGACTGACCTCGTTCAATAGCATCCGGGATGGTGTCGTTATCAGAATCCAGATCGCGCGAATTTCCGATACCATCTCCATCGGGATCCAGCGAGCCCTCCACAGCATCAGTCAGGCCATCCCTGTCGCTGTCATCGGTAGGTTGATCAATGTCTAGCACACCATCATTATCTGAATCAGTATCCAGAAAATCGGGCTGTCCATCGCCGTCTGTGTCAACGGGGGCTAATGGGCTTTCACCGGCTTCAATGAAGTCAGGAATAAGATCACCGTCTGAATCAGTATCCAGGTAGTCAGGTATTCCATCGCTATCGGTATCAGCCGTTATGCCCTCGACAGCGTCAGGAATGCCATCGTTGTCATTATCAGGGTCCACAGCGTCGGGCAGTTCGTCACCATCAGAATCCAGTTGTACCTGTAGCGAATAATCCTCTACCTCACCATCGGGTGCTGAGCCTGCTGCATCACTGGCCGACAGAGCGGCAGTGGTGATACGAAAACGGGCGTAAGTTGTTCCCACAAACGATGTAGTCACTCCCGTCAAAGCAGGCCAGGCAAGTTTGATTTTTACGTTCTGCGCACCTGCAGACACTGGCGCTGTCGAAAATTCGTCAGTGTCAAATGCACCATCACCATCAAAGTCAATCCAACCTGCGAGAGTGGCCGAAACCTCCAAAGGGTTTGTGACAAACACATTCGTATCGTACGATTTTCCATTTTGCACAAGAACCGGAAAATCAAAAACGCCCCCCTCGTCGTCCAGACCGTCGTTGTCATCAGCCAAAGCCGATTGATCGCCTACTGGAGGGTTGTCGTCAGCTGGAACATCGCCCAAAAATGGACTCAACGCAACTATTTCGTGCGTTGCAGCCCCAAAGGAGATCGGCGCATCACCAGTATCAGCAGCTATGGCGCCGCCGCAGCTCGCCGCTAGAGCAACCGACACAGCAACGACAAAAGATACGCGCGAACCGTTGTTTAAAACACTTGCAGAGGGCGCAAGATTCATCATGGGAAAAACCTCAGAAAAAACTCAACGCACAATATTAAATTCAACACGACGATTTGCTACTCTGCCAGCAGCGGTGGCATTTGGCTGCCTGGGCCTGGACTCTCCAAACGCCTGCGGCTTCAGCCTGCTACCTGCTATCCCCTCATCAACAAGAAAACGCGCAACAGCGAGTGCTCGACGTCTGGACAATTGCAGATTGTCTGCAGCGTTGCCGGAGCTGTCAGTATGAGCCTCTATCGTGATGGCTACGTCGCCAGAATCACGCAGTGTTTGCGCAACCTCAGACAGTATCGTGGCCGCGCTCTCAGTCAGGTCAGCTGAATTCGGAAGAAAGTTGATACCTTCGATCGCGCCGTTAAAAACCTCACAACCTTCCAGATTCACAGGCAAGCCTGGCTCTGTATTCAGGCATTCATCCACACTATCCGTTACACCGTCTGCATCAGCATCTAGGTCGAGTGGTACCGCGACAGGTGCTGGCTCATCGGCAACCGCCGCTGTCACCACGGAGGAGAGGTCTACCGCGCTTCCTTCTGAATCCGTGCTAGCAGCAGGTAAGTCGTCTGGCTCAGGGACTGGATCAACAAAGGTTGAGTTCCGCCCGCGGCGAGGCTCGCCGCCAAAACGATACAACAACGCAAGCTGCCCGTACCGTGCATCGGTCTCGTGCGCTACCAACTCAGCTCTGGCCGCTAAACCATTACTAAAACCGTACTCGACGCCTGCTCCTGCGAGCAGATGAACACTATTAATCTGATTAAAATTTACCTGCTCCGCATCGTTGTCCAACGTACCAATGCCAAGTCTTCCAAAACCTGAGAATCCTTCTCGCCGCTGTCGAGACCCTTCATTGCCAAAAGCATAGAACAAACCGCTTAAACCCGCTACTTGATAGGAGATGGATCCTGCGGGTGAAAAAGTGGCGTCACCTAGGTCAGCAATATGTCCCTCAACACTAAACCGATTACTAAAATCATAACCCAGTAGTAGACCCAGTCCTTCACTGTCAGAGTCGTCAACGCTCACACCTTGAACGCCGCTGGTCTCAGGTTCAAGTTGACTGATCAATAACCCGCCACCGGCGTAAAATCGACTATCAAAGTCGCTATCAGTCTGGAACACGTTACCCGTTCCACAGCCGCTGATAACGGTGACACCGGCTAGCATCGCAGCTAGCCGGATTTGACTTAACGTGTAATCAGACATCAACTTTTGACACTCGAATGCGGAACCGTCGCATTGCTAACAACAATGCGCTGCTACCTAATAGAAGCCCTAACGACGGATCAAACCGTGCGTCGGTGCTCGATGAAAGTACAGGCATAATACTGCATCCAAATCCACTACCATCCAGACCTGTTTCAATTTCGCCAGCACGCGATGAACCTGCCTGAACAATATCAGGTACACCATCACTGTCGGTGTCGGGTAGCACGATAGGCGTGCCCTGGCCAACCCCATCAGCCAATGGTCCGGCAAAGCCGTTGCCATCACTGTCTGGATCACCGCCGTCAACAACCCCATCTCCGTCCGAATCAGTATCTGAAGCAAAATCACTGTCGACCGCATCGTCGATGCTGTCGCCGTCGCTGTCATTACCACCGGTAATATCGGCGTCATTGACATCACTGATACCGTCTCCATCGCTATCAACAAGGACATCAACTTGCCCATTGTCATCGGTATCGGTAAACCCTGCTTCTACCAGATCGTTGATACCGTCATTGTCACTATCCAGATCCAGACTATTGGGCAGTCCGTCTCTGTCGCTGTCCACCAACGCTCTTGTTGCGGCCGCAAAGCTATCATCGTATCCGTCGCTATTGGAATCAACGAAGTTATCTATTCGCCCGTCACCATCAAGATCAGCCCCTGCGCTGAAGTTCTCTACGATGTCAGCAATGCCATCCTGATCGCTATCCAGATCCCGGTAGTTAGGAATTCGATCGCTGTCACGATCATCAGCCTGTAATGCACGGTTAGCCAGAGAATCATCAGCTCCATCTGAGTTTGCGTCAGCTGTGCTGTCAAGCATGCCATCGAGGTTCTGATCGGCTCCCAACGATTCAGACACGTCGGTCAGTCCATCGTTGTCAGAGTCCAGATCCAGCCAGTCAGGAACTGCGTCGCCGTCAGTGTCCACAATTTGGGCACTGGCACCGGCCACTAACCCCATATTATCAACACTGCCTGCGGAGAGTCGGCCAGTGGCTGAAATTGCGCCACGAGAGCCCTCGAGTGCATCGTAAAGACCATCGTTGTCACTATCAAGATCACGAAAATTTGCAACGCCATCGTTGTCTGCATCACCATTGCCTTCCAGTGAATCAAGAATGCCGTCGTTGTCGCTGTCCAAATCAAGAGAGTCAGGGATACCGTCACTATCACTGTCTGCGTTACCTTCAACAAGGTCGGCAATGCCATCGTTATCATCGTCCAGATCTACACCGTTTGCCTGCCCATCGCCATCGCCATCAGCACCGGCATCTGGTACTACAGGCGCGGCACCACCCAGTGGTTCCTGAAAATCAGGAATCCCGTCGCCGTTGGTGTCTACAGGTGAGTTTGCATCAGGGCCAGCTTCAGTTGCATCGTCGATACCATCGTTATCCGAATCCAGCTCGCGGTAATCAGCAGCGCCATCGCCATCACTGTCAGTCGGGAGCCCTAGTGGCCCACGCGTTTCAACCCGGTCTGGAAGACCGTCGTTGTCGGAGTCAAGGTCACGAAAATCCAGTGTGCCGTCACCGTCGGTATCAAAAAGCGGTAAGGCGCTGGCCTGCACCGAATCAGCAACCCCTTTATCGTCTTGATCAATGAAGTTATCAATACGCCCGTCAGAATCAGCATCGGATCCACCTGCTTCCACCAGGTCTCCGATACCGTCTCCATCACTGTCGATGTCCAGATAGTCAAAGATGCCATCGCCATCTGTATCTCTGAGATTTGTACTGATAGAACCTGAATCCGGTGATGTCTCTATAACATCAGCGATGCCGTTAGCACCGACTGGCTCGCGAATATCAATGGCGCCGATTCGAACAGGGTCTAAGGCTGCAATGGTTTGCGCATCCAGACGCCCTTCAACAAGGTCCAGAATGCCGTCGTTATCGCTGTCCAGATCATTGCCATCTGGCGTACCGTCTCCATCAGTGTCTCGCGAATTAGCATCCGCCACACCATTACCGTCAGCGTCGATAATGCCCTCTTCCGAATCAAGGATGCCGTCATTATCATCATCCAGATCATCCTGATTGGCAATACCATCTGCATCTCGATCGGGCCGTGGGTCGTCATCAACAGGGCCATTGTCTACAGGACCGTTATCGACAGGACCGTTGTCTACAGGACCGTTATCGTCAGGATTGCCATCTACCGGAGCATCCGCACCGCCGCCAGCACCAGAACCCTGAAAGGAGCCTTCCTGGAAATCAGGGATACCGTTGTTGTTACTGTCGGCCGGATTATTGATATCTGATCCAGCCTCTATGCTATCAAGCACACCATCACCATCAGCATCCTGCTCACGATAGTCAGCAGCTCCGTCGCCATCAGTATCTGGAGGCGTTGCAAGATTTCCAGTTGTTTCTACGCTATCAGGCAGGCCATCGCCATCCGAATCCAGATCCTGGAAGTCCCGAATGCCATCTCCGTCAGTATCAAAAATGGGTAACGCGCTAGCCTGAACTACGTCGTCGACACCTTTATTATCCTGGTCGACAAAGTTATCAATCCGGCCATCGGCGTTGCTGTCGCTGCCACCTGCCTCGACAAGGTCAGAAATGCCGTCGTTATCGCTGTCCAGATCCAGGTAGTCGAATATGCCATCACCATCAGTGTCAAACAAGGCTGTGCTGAGGCTACCCGAATCTACCGAGGTCTCGATGCTGTCAGCCAGACCATTAGCACCTACAGGCACTTGAATGTCGATGGCGCCGTTTTGCACGACATCTAATGCGGCAATGGTTGCTGCGTTAAAACGCGCTTCGTAAAAATCGAGAATGCCATCATTGTCACTATCCAGATCGTTACCATCGGGCGTCCCGTCACCGTCAGTATCTCTGGAGTTTGAATCTGCTACACCATTGCCGTCCGCATCAATAATGCCTTCTTCGGTGTCCAGAATGCCGTCATTGTCATCATCCAGATCATCCTGATTGGCAATACCGTCGCCATCCACATCTGGACGACTACCATCGCTTGGTAAATCAGTTGGCGGGGCTGATGGTGCACCATTTCCCGAACCTGAAGAAGGATTTGAATCTGCATCCTGAAAATCAGGCGTACCGTCTCCGTCTGTGTCTACAGGTGCGCCCGGATTGGCGCCAGCCTCTACTCGATCTGAAATGCCGTCGCCATCACTATCGTTTTCGCGGAAATCTGGCGCACCATCACCATCGGTATCTGTCGGGAAACTGCGATTGCCTCCCCCTTCGATAGTATCGGAGAGCGTGTCGTTGTCTGAATCCAGATCGCGAAAATCCAGAATTGCATCGCCGTCTGTATCGAATAAAGGCAGTGATGCAGACTGCACACTGTCGGCAACACCTTTACCGTCAGTGTCATTGAACCCATCGATTCGGCCATCAGAATCGTTGTCTACACCGCCAGCCTCTACCAGATCAAAAATTGCATCGTTATCCGAATCCAGATCGCGAAAATCAGGGGTGCCATCAGCATCCGAATCCTGCAAGCCAAACGCCAATTCACCGGAATCTACAAAAGTCTCGATGACGTCAGCAATGCCGTTAGCGCCTACCGCAATGCCAATGTCGATCGCGCCGTTGGTAACCTGATCAAGCGCTCTCGCAGCAACGGTGTCCAGACGCGCTTCGATGTTATCCAGAATACCGTCATTATCGCTGTCAAGATCCAACGCATCGGGGGTGCCGTCAGAATCGGTATCGACCGATGATCCATCGGCAAAGCCATCGCCGTCGCTATCAATAAGACCTTCCGCCGAATCGAGTATGCCGTCGTTGTCATCGTCCAGGTCATCCTGATTGCGGATTCCGTCTCCGTCTGAATCCGGACCGTCTACCAGGCTCATCCTGGATTGATCGAAGATAGCGGACCAGGAACTGGTTGGTACAGATGCCGATCCCGCAGGCATCGCGTACGCTGTCGCAGAAAAACCACCTAAGGCAAGGCTTATTGCAAAAGCCACCGAGGTGAGGGAACCAGGCTTAGCTGGTTGCGAAAAACGAGGGGTGGTGAGTTTATTCATGAGTGATGCCTGTCGCTTAGCGACACCTGTTTTGCTTGTCCATTTCACCGGTGTCACAACTCTCCGGTACTAGACATACGATAACAGGTTACACACCAGAGTAGGTCTACCAGCGCCCACTCTGGCAACCTCACATCAGTGCAAAAAAACTTGAAGAAGTGTTTATCTGTGAAGCACTTATCTTATTACCAGCCTTACTCGTGCTAACGGTAATTATCTTGCAACACTCGCACTTCAATGCGGCGGTTTCGCTCTTTATCCGCCTCGGTAACGTTCTGAACCAACGGCAGAAGTTCGCCATATCCCTCAGCCTTCAGCCGCGCTGGACTAACGCCCTGCTCCACAAGGTACTCAACCACCGACTGGGCGCGCTTCGTCGATAACGCCTTGTTATCGTCCGTGCCGCCTTGGTTGTCCGTGTGCGCCATAATCGCAACAGTAACGGAACGGTTCGCAGTCAAGGCATTCACCAAAGGCTGTAACGCCTCCTTAGAATCTTGCGAAACGGTACTATTACCCTGCGCAAAGCTCACACCCTTCAAAACACCGTCGACTTGAAAATCTGGTGCATAGCCGGGCTGAGGCAAAGCCTCGACCCGCGGAACAAGCCGATCACCTGTTACAGGAATTTTAGTTCTGGTACTGCGCTTATCCGGCGCTGGCAAAGCGGCCAGCAATGCCGGCGCGTTGCTGCTCTTGTTTGAATGAATCCTCGAATTCCACTCATCGTTATTCACCGCAAGCGTGCCGGCTAATTGCCCTTGAGATGCGGAACTGTCTTGCACTGTCATGACAACATTTGAGGGCACATTCGCAGCAAACAGTAACTGTCCGGCATCCTGATCTGGCAAGGTTACGATGTCTACCCGTCGATTGCGCTTGCGACCAACGAGCGTCTGGTTGCTATCCAGAGGCTGTGCCTCACCCATCCCGACAGCTTGCAGCTGGAGCTCGTTTACTCCGCGAGATTGCAGATACTGAACAACGACTTCAGCGCGGCGTGACGACAGCCCAAGGTTCATGTCAGCAGGCCCCAACGAGTCTGTGTGAGCACGTACCTGCACTCGCGACTCGGGAAATGCCAACAACGTCTCCCCCAGTAAATCAAGTTGACCCCGTGCACGTGGCGTCAGCCAGCGCGAACCACTTTTGAACGTGACTTCGTGCAGAACGGCATCGAAAAGCCCACAACCGTAGCGATCAACCGTTACATGGTTAGCAGTATCAGGACAACTATCCGCACCGTCCATCACGCCATCCACATCCCGGTCGCCAGCACGCATTGCGGGGCGCCATCGATCAGCCATGCTGCCCACGTAGCGCGCGTCAGGCTCTGCTCCTGAATTATAATGCAAGTGCGGGGCACGGCCTCCAGCAGGTCGTGCACCAGAACCTGCATATCGTTCCACCACAGTCTCTTGCGAGCTTCCACCGCGTCTTGATACGTCAGGATTGGCGCCGGCCAATCCAGGCTCGGCAGCCTTAGCAACCAGCCGACCGATACCCATTGGAGAAATACCGAACCGATAAACTGCGCCAAAGCCGATGTAGGTAACGTCACTGTCAAAGCGCGTAATTTCAGAACGAATGCCTAGCCCGTTCACAAACCCGTATTCGGCACCGATGCCCACAATGGGTACTGCACCACTTTCCTCAATTTCAGGAACGTTGGACGATTTACTCAGCGCTGAAAAACCGAGTCTGCCATAGGCGCTGAGCCCCTCACGGCGTGACCGATTTTGCACGCCACTCCACCCGTACACCAGGGCGCTGAACGTAGCGGCAGAATACTTTACTTCACCCGTCTGACCCGCAGCAGCATTTTGCCCTCTGAGTTGGGAAGTACCCAACACCGAAGTATCCACTTCGACAGACAACATGTTGTGCACATCATACCCAAGGCGAAGCTGCGTACCCGCGTCGCTTTCTGAATCTACAGAAAACCCTTCGCCACGGGTGTTAGGGCTCAGACGCGAACTACCCATGGCCGCCCCTGCATACAAACGACTGGTAAAGTCAGACGTATTGGCAGGTATATTAAGTTTGATATCGTCGGGGTTGCTTAGCGCCGCACAACCAGACATCAGGCTGGCTACAAGCAGCGCAGTAATACTCTTACGCAATGGCGCAAGGCGAGTAACTGCAACAATCGGGCGTGCTGATGACGGATCTGTTTTCATCGTGGGTTCGGGTTCCTGCCAATACGCGAAATAAGCGAAAGAGCCCTGTATTGACCCTTTGATTACCTCGCTATCGGCGCAAACCCGAAAACCCTGCTACCTCATAAACAATTCGAGTAACAAGTCACACAGCGATCTATCGATCTGCGACCGATACCTCAAACCTATCGATGAATAAACCAAGCCTGAATCAAAATGAGCTTAGTTCAACTCGGTTATTGATCTTACGTCCAGCAGTCGTTCGATCATCACCCAGAGGTTGGCTGGCACCAAAGGCCTTCGCGCCTAGCTGGCCAACAGACACACCTTTTTGGACCAGGTAACGAGCCACCGATCGCGCTCGTTGAGCTGCACGCTCCGCATCTTGCTGCACGTTGCCAGAAGACTGCGTATGCACTCTGATTTCTACACCAGCAGCCGGATTAGCCAACATGGCATTTGCGATCTGATCAAGTGCGGCATTGCTACCAGGCGCAATTTCTGCGGTATTGCCAACAAACTCCAAACCAGCTACGACGCTGTTCAGTAGATTGCACTGGGCAGAATCTTGAATTTTTGCTTGTGCTGCAGATGGGCAAGATGCAACGCTCTCAGCGATCGGCGCAGGCGTAGGTGTGGGCACAGGTTGAGGCGGGGCAACAGGCGCTACCACTACATCGTTGGTAGGCGCCGGTACACGTATCAAACCGCCATCAGGCGCTGGCCGTGATGAACGACTTTTAGGTTGACCACCGACACGCCAGAAAGCACCAGCCAATAAAGCCTGAGCATCACCGTCGTAACTGGTCAGCTCAAGGCGAAGCCCCCAATTATTCGATATTGGATACTGAACACCCGCACCCAACCACACAGCATTATTGTTAGATTCATTTAATGCGATATCAGATTCGTTATCGATGGAACTCAAACCTAATCGCAGATAAGCAGATATGCCATCCCCACGGTTCTGCGCCGCGGTTGCGCCCCAGACATAGGCCGTTGCTCCAACCGAGATAGCCTGATAAGAAATGTCCTGATCTTGGCTCAACTCAGCCTCACCCAGATCCGTGAAAGCAATCTCTGCTGAAAAAATGGGCGTAATATCTAATGACAGATAGGCGCTGACTGCAGTGGATCGATCATCCTCGAGGGTGAAGCCAGAACCGTCGGTATCGGGCTGAAGATTGGACAACCCAACATTAATGCCTGCCTGCCAACTGCCCTCTAGTGCAAACGCCGATGACGAGATCAATGCACCCGACAAAAATGCTGGCAGCAAGAATAAAGACGTGCGAGGCAAGACAGACATCAGCGGATATTCCTTTCAATGAGTCAATCGTTCAATTTCGCGGAAACAATAACGCAAAACACACTGAACATTCCGCAAACAGCCGGATTATTTTGCAAGCCGATGAGCGGGGAATACGCGACAGTGGTGTGATAGAGAACGGATAAGCGCAAAAAAAAAGCGGCCTTCCCTAGCCTTTATCGACATCCTTGCCTGCAAGTACCACTTGGAGGAGGTCACGATGTGATGCAAATCACACGCCACAAATCGATTAAAAGGGTTTACCGGCAAAGTGTCAACCTGTATTGACAAATTAACAAATAAGCTTAGCGATATTTAATGCAGATTAACCGCTGCTCACTTTAATGCGATATGTCGCCTGTACAAGAGCACCCCTAACGCGACAGAGACCAGCAAAAGCACAATACTCAGCATCAGCTGGGCTTGTGAATCAACGCGCACACCGACACCCAACAAAGTAAACACCAGCATCTGAGGAACATACCCGATGGCAGAAGCTGCGATAAACCCGGGTATCGACGCTCGGGTAAACCCGATGCAAACATTCGTTAGCAGGTTGGTTCCCAAGGGCTGCAGACGCAACACCAGAACCTTCAGAAACAGGTCTTGCTCGATGAATTTGTCCAGGGTAGCAATCGGCTTGGGGAACCGCTTGTTGACGATATCTGCAAAAAAACGCCGCGACACCGTCGCTGTCAGAAAGCAACCACATAAGGCCGCCAATAACGACAGACTCAGCCCGACCACTACACCGTAGGCCAGTCCGCCTATAAACGCGACTAACTGTCTGGGCAAGCCCACTGATGTGGCCAACATACCCGTTACCAGAAAAATGATGACCCCAACGAAGCCTGCGGATTCAAGAGCTTCCCCCCATTGCGCCGCGGGAATGTAGTCAGATGGTGGAAAAGCGATACTTAGACCGATAATCACGGCCAGCAGCAATATCAGAGCAATACCTGCAAGTGGTCGTCGCATTGGGTGTTGGCTGCTTATGTAATAACCAAAAAATCTAGATCAAAAACCACAGGAGCGCAACTGCTACCAAAATTGCCACGACAGACACCAATCTCAGAGTCCTGCAACGGGGCTCTGATTCGTCAGTGATGATGCAGACAAACCTCACGGTGTTGTACATCGTGATCATGCACGCAGCCATCACGGCGTTCTTTAGGAATTTCGGGACGTTCAAGTTGATTGGTGCACTCTTTCGAATTTGGACTGTAACAATAGTGCTTTCCAAGATCAGTGTGCCTCTATATGGCAGTCCCTGCAGGATCTTTGGTGTTACATGATGCTTGCACCTTACAGAGGTTGCATCGGCAGATTCAAGAGCGAACTGCAAACCTTTGTGAACTATGGTGGGGCGTGTAGGATTCGAACCTACGACCACCTGATTAAAAGTCAGATGCTCTACCAACTGAGCTAACGCCCCCAAAGGCGATCATCAGCAGCCAACGCTGAAGCGGCATATGATACCGCATCGCATTCGGTGTGTGGGTAAATACGATGAGGTATTTTCTCCAGAATTACTACAAACCTTCTCTATCCATCTTCTGCAGGCGCTTACGTGCCAAGACAGAAGCAGATCTGCCAGGGTAGTCGTCCTGAACGCCTGTCAAAATGGCCCGCGCCTGTTCAAACTGCTCTTGCTCATACAAGGCAAAACCTATTTTCAATCGCGCATCAGGCACTTTCGGACTGCTAGTGAATGAATTGATCACCACACCAAAGTTTCTGAGGGCCATTTCGAAGTCCCGCTGGGCGTACATCGCCTCACCTTGCCAGTACCATGCGTTGTCAGAATATGGACCATCCGCATACTGAAGTAGAAAGCTGTCAAAAGACTTGGTAGCCTCTTGCACTTGTCCCCGCGCAAGTTGGTCATAGGCGCTGTTGTAGGCAAGCTTCTCGGCATTGGTGGCAGTATCACGCAAGGCGTTAGTCGGTGGTTTGGGCCCTGCACCGAATTCATCGGCATTGGCTACCGGGATAGTCGGTCCACCCTCACGCACAATCACAGCAGCCCCGCCGCCGCTAGCTCTACCACCATCAAACGCGCCGTCGCCAGCAGTTTCATCAAGAAAATTGGTGGTCTCATCCAGAAAGGCACCTTCAGCCAAATTACCGTCTTCATCAAAAAGATCGAGTGAACCCTGCAGTTCTTCCAGATCCGTGATTCGACGATCGGTGTCGCCGTACAGATCAGTACTGCGTTTTTGCAGCGTGTTTACTTCAAAAGTGAGACTTTCGATTTCACCTCGCAAGACTCGAATCTCCTGCTGCAGACTGTCCACACGCTGTAGCTGCTCGAGTAACGACTGGTCTAAAACCCGCTCGATTCGACTCACTCGGGAGTCAATAGCTTCAACGGTAGCTCTGTCCTGGGCGTAAGCAGCACCCGGCCCCATCACGGTAACCGCAACAATAGCGAGCAGCTGGATGAACTGTCTGTTGAGCCTTGTGGCGTTCATTCGATCTCCAATACTATTGAAAAAAACACTGTTCTAGTTCTGGATAGCTACTTCATAGATGACATTAACCCGCCGGTTTTTAGCCCACGCATCATTCGTATGAGCCTCATCCACAGGCAGCTCTTCACCATAGCTGACAGTGCGCGTCTGCTCAGAGTTCACACCTTGCAGCTGTAACATCCGCGCAATGGTCTTGGCTCGATTCTCACCTAGTGCAATGTTGTACTCACGCGTGCCGCGCTCGTCCGTGTGACCTTCAAGGCGCACCTGCGCATCGGGATTCTCGGCTATAAAGCGACCGTGCTGGGCAACGATATCCAGAAACTCGGGGCGCAGCTCAGCTTGATCATAGTCAAAGTAGATGACGCGCTCCAGCGGCGCACGCCCGGCAATGGAATTCGGGTCGATCAGCGAACCATCCTGTAATCCATCAATCGTTACCGGCTGTACAACAGCACTTTGCTGGACCGTAGTGTCAATAAACCCATCATCAACCTTGGGCGGATTGGATCCACAGGCACTTAGCCCAAGACTCAAGACTGCAATTGCTACCAATATGTTTCGTGTCATCTTCATAGTCCTTGACCCATTAACTGAGTCCGTTAATCCAGATAGTGTAGAAGCTATTGCGAATAAGGCGACCACGCCGGCTCCCTGACCGACCCGCCATCATCAAGCGTCAGGCTCTGCACCACGCTGCCATCGAGCGACACGGCACCCAGCGTGCCTCGACCATTTTTCTCAGTCGCATAGATAATCATTTGCCCATTGGGCGAAAAGCTCGGCGATTCATCCAGCGTGCCTTGCGTCAAGACCTGAAACAATCCAGAGCGCCGATCAATAGCGGCAATCTGGAAGCCTGCACCCGCTCCGTGAACAAACGCAATCGTACCGCCATCAGCAGAGACCGTGGCGCTAGCGTTGTACTTGCCTTCGAAGGTGATTCGCGAGGCACGGCCTCCACGAGCAGACACCTCATAAAGCTGCGGACCACCGCTTCTGTTGGACGTGAACACAAGCGTATCGTCATCAATCCAGTCAGCTTCCGTGTCGATGGCGGCGCTGTCAGTGATCTTACGTAACTGGCCAGAAGCTATCTGCAGGATGTAAATATCGGGATTGCCTTCGTGAGACAACGTAAGCGCCAAACGTTCACCATCTGGCGACCAGCTTGGCGCACCATTGATGCCCGCACGCGATATTGCTTTAACTCGACTCCCCTTTTGCCGATCCTGGATGTAGATAGCAGATTGGGTTCTGTTTTCGAACGACACATACGCTATGCGCACGCCGTCCGGCGCCCACGCTGGTGACAATATAGGTCTGGGAGATGTCAGCATAGCTTGAGCATTCTCACCATCAGCGTCCGCCAATTGGAGCTGGTAGGTTCTGTCCCCAACCTGCCCGTTAACCGAGACAAACGCAATTTGGGAATTAAACGCCCCTTTTATGCCAAGAATTTCTTCGTACACCTCATCAGATATCTGGTGAGCGGCACTTTTCAGCGTCTGATCAGACACCTTATAGCTGAACCCTGTCATCAAGACTTGCTGAACGATATCGAACAGTTGGAATTCGACAACGTAGCCATCCCCATCAGGCCGAGCTCCGCCCACGAGCAGAAAATCAGCTCCAGACAAGCGCCAGTTCGTAAACCGTGGCACGTCTCCACTGACAGGGTTAGCGACGAGATCTTCACGATTAAGCGGCGAAAAATTACCACTGCGTTGCAGGTCAGCATCGACGATGGCGGCAACGTCCATCGGCGCATCCCCCGTACCTGACCAACCAAATGGCACAATCGCTATCGGAATGGCGTTCTGGCCACCTTGGGTGATCTCAATCTCAATAATGGCTTTGGCTGGACTGAACACACTCATCAGCAAAAACAGGCAAACGAGTACCACCCTGCGAGAACCCGATTGTTTGTTATTTACCACGTTGTTGATGCCCGACATAAGTTAAATTCCCGCTATCCTAAACCATAGACCGGTCTCGTTGCTGAACATTCCAGCTAGCAATAGGGTGTAGCAGATAAGCGGCGTTTCAAGCCCTCTATACCTAATCTAGTGTACGTATGTGGGCGGCAAAAATTCGGTAATGAGGGACACGCCCTCTGCGGTAAAAATCCCGCGGCTTGAGGAGCTGTCTAGCCTGGCTGGAAAAAGAACTTTACCCGGCTGTCAAAAAGAGCAGAATCTGGTGCCTCAGGCAGCGGCGAGGCTGCAGTCACAGCCTTTATCACAGAGCTTTCCAGAGCATTATTCCCGCCGACACAATCGACCTCTAGCACCTGCCTGACCTGACCAACCCTGTCTTGCAGTATGGTCACCGTGCAATCCACGTTGCTGTTAAGTCCAGGCGGCTTGCGCCACTTGCTCTCAACACGTTGGCGAATAGCTGAAAAATACCGATTACGCAACTGAATCAACTCTTGCCGCTTTTGGCGAGCCGCCCTTACCTCTTCTTCACTCGATGCCGCCAACTCTTCTTCGGCCTTCTCAGCAGCCGCACGTTCTTCCTGCGCTTGCTGCTCCTCTTGAGCTTCACGCGCTCGTTCTGCCTCGGCAGCTTGCTCTTCAGCCAATCTCGCCTCTTCTACACGTGCAGCCTCTTCTAAACGAGCGGCTTCTTCTGCACGCGCAGCCTCTTCAGCTTTACTAGCCTCATCAGCCAGACGCTGCTCTTCGGCCTGCGCCTGAGCTTCTTCTATCGCCTGCGCAGCAGCGGCTAACTCTGACTCTAGACGGACACGCTCAGCTTCCGCCTCGAGGCGTTCCTGTTTCTCTAGCGCATCTTTCTGTGCTCGCTGTTCCTCGTCTACACGGGCCCGCTCAGCTTCCAATGCCTGAGTCGCCGCCAGCGCAGCAGCTTCCAAGCGCTCTTTCTCAAGAGTGGCCTGTCGAGTCTGTTCTTCAAGTACTGCGCGTTCTTTGTCAGCCTGCGCTTTAGCTTCATTGGCAATCCGAGCTTCTTCCTGCAACTGCCGGTTGCGCTCCTCAGCTTTTAGCTGCTCCTCTGCCAGTCGCTCACGCTCGGCATCCGTGCGATTGCGCGCCTCATCTATTCTCTGAGTCTCACGTTCAAGTTGCGCTTGCGCATCACTGATACGCTGCTCTTCACGCAGGCGCTCTTGCCGCAATCGCTCGAGTGTGGCTTCTCGCTCCAACACCTGCTGCTCGGTCAGGCTGGCTTCCTGCTCGCGCAGTGCCGCAAGCTGGGCGGCCTCAGCCTCAGCATTTTCACGCTGAGTTGCCCGCTGGGTTTCAAGTTCAGAAGCCTGCGCTTGTAGCTCCTCTATTCGGGCTTTTTCCTGCGTGGATTCAGCACGCTGTTGCTCGGTAAGCTGCTCAGCTTCACTCAGTTTTTCTTCCGCTGCTTTCTGCGCCGCTTCAAGGGCAGAAACCGTTGCCTCTAAAGCTTGCTGCTCTTCAAGAGCTTCTTGTTCTCGCTGTGCCTCCAAAGCCTGCAGTCGGTCAACTTCTGCCTGAATATCCGCTTCACTCACAGCCACCGCCTTTATCGGCGCATCAACACCGGTATCAACTGCGATAGACGGAGGTGCATTCTGCAGCTGAAACACCAACGCTGCGACCAACGATCCGTGCAACAGCACAGAAACAATAATGGCCAGCGGATATTTGCGCAGCAGCTCAATCATCGACGCTAGCGCTCAGGATCCGACATCAGACCGATCTCCGGGGCACCTGATAATTGCAATGTGACCATAGCCTGCATTATCTGGCCGTATTCAATAGCCTGATCACCCGCCACCAACACGCTTCTATCGGGATTCAGACGCAGCACGGCACTGGCAAGACGCTGCACTTCTTCACGCGTTAGAGGCGATTCCGGGTCCTCACCTACATTCAGGTACCACAGCCCTTGCGCATCGACAGACAGCACCAAAGGCTCCTGATTCTCGCCGCCCTCGTCAGCGATAGGCGTTGCCGCAGCATCAGGCAAGTCGATCTCCACCCCGGTTTGTAGCAGTGGCGCGGTAATCATAAAGATAACCAACAACACCAGCATGACGTCAATGTACGGCACCACATTGATCTCCGCTACCTGACGACGAACGCGTCGGGTACGACGTAAGCTCTGGACGGCCCTAGCCATGCGCGAACCACCAACGAAGCTTGTTCATGATGCTAGTCTTCAAAACTTTCATCACCTTTGGAACGACGGATAGCCTGACGCTGAAGCACAGTGGCAAACTCTTCCGAAAAATTCTCGTAACGGTTTAGCAACCTGTCTACATCCGTGGAAAACCGGTTGTAAGCCACAACTGCAGGAATGGCTGCAAACAATCCAATGGCAGTAGCAATCAACGCCTCGGCAATACCCGGAGCCACCATCGCAAGCGTTGCCTGCTGCACGTTACCGAGGGCGGTAAACGAGTTCATGATGCCCCAGACGGTTCCAAACAGGCCTATGTAAGGACTGATGGACCCTACGGTAGCCAGAAACGGCAGGTGAGTTTCAATGGTGTCCGCCTCGCGCGACAAGGAGATGCGCATGGCGCGCCCCGCGCCATCCATAATGATTTCATCATTACTTGTCTTGCGCCGCAGGCGTCCAAACTCAGAGAAACCCGCTTCAAAGATACGCTCGAGGCCATCCAGTGTCCCACGCCGCATGGTGAGCTTGGAGTAGGTACCGGCAATATCAGATGAACCCCAGAAATCATGCTCAAAATCTTCAGCCGAACGCTTGGCACGGCGAAGCTGCAGCGATTTCCCGATAATCAACGACCAGGACATGATGGATGCAATGACAAGAATTATCATGACGCCTTGCACCACGGGGCTTGCGTCCCGGATGAGGTGCACTATGGATAAATCAGCGTTCAACAGTCATAGCCTCTCGAATGGGGGTGGGTATGGCACAAGGGCCTAGTGTATCGGCATTTACGCAAGCCAGTCTCACGACGGCCGTAGTCAGTGTGCAGTCGCCGCGCATAATAGCCTGCTCGCAGCGCATGCTGGCTTTTTTAAGCTCTATCAAGCCAAGCGTAGCACTCAGCTGATCATTGAATTTGCCTGGCATCTTGTAATCAATGTTTACCGAGCGAACCACAAAAAGCGTTCTGTGTTGCGCCTGCCAATGATCAAGCTCGATACCCAATGACCTGAGCCATTCGGTGCGAGCCCGCTCCATGTACTTCAGGTAATTGGCGTAATAGACAATCCCTCCAGCATCGGTATCTTCGATATAGACGCGTATGGGAAGGTTGAAGGGCTGCATGCTCAAATTATCGCAGAAAAACTTTAGAAAATACAGGCACTAAGGCGCAAGATATTTACTAATGGTCATTCAGCACAACAGGCAATCCCAGATGCTCATAGGTACGCGGAGTCACCACTCGCCCCCTGGGCGTTCTCATCAACAATCCCTGTTGAATAAGATAAGGCTCAATAACCTCCTCCAGCGTACCTGTCTCCTCCGACAGTGCAGCGCCCAGATTATCAACCCCCACAGGCCCGCCGCCAAACTTGTGAATGATTGCGTTCAGCAAGCGTCGATCCATGGCATCAAGACCCAGCTTATCGACATTCAGTAAGTTGAGCGCCTTATCGGCAGTATCAGCGTTAACCGTGCCATCCGCACGAATATCGGCAAAGTCACGTACCCGACGGAGTAACCGATTAGCAATCCTCGGTGTACCTCGCGAGCGCCGCGCAATCTCGATGCAACCCTGGCGATCCACCACCACATCCAGCAATTTGGCAGAACGCGCAACAATCCCGGCAAGATCATCGACCTCATAAAATTCCAGCCGTTGCACGATACCGAAGCGGTCTCGCAATGGCGCTGTTAACAGCCCTGCGCGAGTGGTCGCACCCACTAACGTAAAAGGCGGCAAATCGATTTTGAACGATCGGGCACTGACACCCTCGCCCGTCATGATATCAATCTGGTAATCCTCCATCGCTGGATAAAGCACCTCTTCGACCAACGCGCTCATACGATGAATTTCGTCAATAAACAGCACATCATTGGCTTCAAGATTGGTCAATATCGCAGCCAAATCCCCCGGACGCTCCATAACGGGCCCCGAGGTATGCAAAATTCGCACATCCAGCTCATTGGCGATAATGTTAGCCAACGTAGTTTTACCCAACCCGGGCGGACCAAACACCAACACATGATCGAGCGCTTCAGAGCGCAATTTCGCTGCCGAAATAAACAAGTCCATCTGCTCGGTGACAGCGCGCTGACCATGATAATCGGCCAGCTTTTTGGGCCGCATTGCGCGCTCTTGCGCATCCTCTCGGTGGGACTCAGCGGTGATCAGGGGATTGGGATGATTCACTGATAGTACTGCCAGTATAGAATTACGCTTTAGGGTACCACCTACTCATGCAGCAAAATCTATTTGCGCCTTCATCGCCTGGCTACGATCACCTGCGATCAGAAACGCTTCTTCCGCCCGGTCAAGCGGCAGCGTATGCGTAATCAGAGGCTTTACATCAATCAACCCGCTGGACATTAAACTTACCGCCATAGCAAACTCGGTGTGAAACCGGAACGAGCCTCGTAACTGCAGCTCCTTCGCGGTAATAGCCATCATTGGCAAAGACATATCACCACTCAATCCCAATTGCATGATCACACCACCTGGGCGCATTGCACTGATACCTGACGATAACGCAACCGCCGCTCCAGAGCATTCAAACATCACATCAAAGTGACCTTTGTCTTTTGTGTAGCCTTGCAATGCATCTCTGTCCGTCATCGTATTAATCGTTCGATCAGCACCCGCCGTGGATGCGTGCTGCAATGCATTATCAGAAAGGTCAGTGGCCACAATCTCAACTGCGCCTGCACGCCGTGCCGCAATAATAGACAACACACCAATCGGCCCGCACCCAGTCACCAACACCCGCTTGCCCAACATCTCCCCCGCATTGCGTGTCGCATGCAACACAACAGCCATTGGCTCAGCCATGGCAGCTTCTCCTGCGCTCAAACCATTGGCTTTGACACATTGCACGGCACTGGCATTCAACGTCTGCCTGAACGCGCCTTGGATATGTGGCATCGGCATTGCCGACCCATAAAACCGCATATTCAAGCACTGGTTATGACGACCCTCAAAGCAAAACCTGCAATTGCCGCATGGGCGTGATGGCGACACGGCAACAAGGTCACCTACCTCCAGATCGCTGACACCCTCGCCCAGTACCGTCACATGCCCTGATACCTCATGACCCAGAATCATCGGCTCACGCACACGGATAGCACCAATACCACCATGGTTGTAATAATGCAGATCCGAGCCACATACACCGCCCGCAGCGATGGCCACTTGCACCTCGCCAGCCTCAGGCGCGCCTGTCTCTCGCTCTTCAATACGAAGGTCCTTCTCACTGTGAATGACAATGGCTTTCATGAGTTCGGATCCTTAAGGCGGCTTTACTTGCAGGGTGAGAGCGGCATGGATACTATGCCGATGGAACAATCTTATCTTACGCCACTCAACAGCGAGAACGTATGTCCGACATCAATTCACTCTTCAGCCTAAGCGGCAAAACGGCGTTAGTCACCGGCTCCTCACAGGGAATCGGTTACACGCTGGCACAAGGACTTGCCAACGCCGGCGCCACCATCGTGCTCAATGGACGTGACCAGGAAAAACTCAGTGCAGCAGCCAAGGTGCTTCAAGGTGAAGGCGCCACCGTTCATCAACTGCCCTTCGATGTCACAAGCCACGAAGATTGTGCCACGGCGGTCAACGCATTCGAAAGCGAACACGGTGCCATCGATATTCTGGTTAACAACGCTGGCATGCAACATCGCACCCCCTTGGAAGACTTCGACCCTGCCATGTTCGATAAGTTATTACAAACCAATGTGGCGTCCGTATTTCACGTCGGTCAAGCAGTCGCCAAGCACATGATCAAACGAAACGCCGGCAAGATCATTAACATCGCATCCATTCAGACCTCACTGGCACGCCCCGGCATTGCACCGTACACCGCCACTAAAGGTGCGGTTGCAAACTTGACCAAGGGCATGGCAACCGACTGGGCCCAATACGGCATTCAAGTAAACGCTATCGCCCCCGGATACTTTGATACACCTCTCAATGCCGCGCTGGTAGCGGATCCGGAATTCACCGCCTGGGTATCAAAACGCACGCCTACCGGCAGATGGGGTCAACTTCCAGAACTGGTAGGAGCTTGCGTGTTTCTATCGTCACCCTCATCAAGCTTTGTCAACGGTCATACGTTGTTCGTCGACGGTGGCATGTCCTCCTGCCTGTAGAGCCAGTAAAAGCTCCAACTCAGAGCCAAACACGCCATCGGTTTATGCAACTGATGGCGTGGATGACTCCCGCACAAACTGCACGGCTCGCTCGTCGCTGGTTTTCGTTGTCACCGACAGCCGCATTGGCAGTTGATAAAAATGCTGGCCAAAGAATACAAATTCTGACGCATACCCACAGCGCTTGAATCCGAGCCTCTCCACACTGCTCAAAAACGGTATGTTCGTCCAGTCAGTTGTTGTGACGATGGCATCTACCCCTTTTTCATGGAGTTGCTGCACAGCAAACATCAGCATAGACCCATTGACACGCTGCCCGCGAAAATCAGGTTTAACGATTACTTTAAACAGGTATTCCACAGCTTCTGGCAAATTCAAACCAATACCGTTGAAGTGTGTACCGCCACTGTTGTGACGCCCAGAAATTGAGCCTGACATCAAAAAAAGCAGTCCAACCAGCTTTCCGTCGATGCTTGCCGCAACGCCTCGGAATCCAAGGGTTCGAAAATCCTCAACAAATTGACGTGTAATCTTGAAATCGCTGTCTTCCAGAAGAGCCGTCAACTCTGCCTCATCCACCCAGTGACAGCGTGCTTCGGAGCAGATATCCACTGCTTTCATTTTGCGGGTATCAAGTTTTAGAACGCGCGTAATGTCAACACGGCCCAACCTGTTAATACCTTTGTAAACTAGCGATAATGGGTGCATTGTTCTGGAATGTGGATTGCATGGTGTGAAATGACAAACACAACTTCCACCTAGTAGTTTTAAGAGCTGAACCACTGGCGGTTTGTAGTGCCTAATACGATTAAACCATTAAAGTAACCGTTACGCAGGATAAAATGAATACTGAAAGTCCCATCGCCTGGTCATCGGAAGAGTACAACAATTTTGGCCTGATTCCGATGGTTAGCAAACATCAATATCATCAGCGCACGTGGTTCGATAAACCCGAACTTATTGATTTACTAGACAACTTTCCGCGCAAATGGCTCCAGGCATTCACCATGGGTGAAGACCCTTGCAATGCTGGAGACTGGGGCTGCGTGGACATAGCCGAAGGTACTACGGGTGAGCAACTGTGGCGCGCCGTTGAAAACGGGCGTCTGTGGCTAAACATCACACACGTTGAAGAATTCAGCGACGACTATGCGCAGATGATCAATGGCATGTACGAGCATCTGGGTGAAAACTGCCCTCACCTTCAAGAACCAAAGGCTAACTACAGCACACTGTTGATCAGCTCACCGGGCGCCCAGGTGTACTACCATCTGGATGCAGAACCCAACATGCTGTGGCATCTGCGTGGCCAGAAGCGTGTCTGGATCTACCCTGCTATGGACACAAATCTGGTGCCACAAGACTTACTAGAGGATATATACGCTGGCGAGATCGACGAAAACCTCCCCTTTGACCCAAGCTTTGACGAAAAAGCGGAAGAATTTCTGTTGTCCCCAGGGGACGTAGCATCCTGGCCGCACAATGGCCCACATCGCATCGTGAATCAGGACATGAACGTATCCCTTGCCACTAGCTATTACACACCAACAATCTACAAGCGGCAGTATGTTCAGCTAGCCAATCGTTACGTGCTCAGGGGCCTTGGCTTCAAATCACGCAGCATGGCAGAAGATGGCGCCATACCCGCACTTAAACGTTTCACCTATCGAGCAGCCAACAAAATCCGTCCATTTCCCAAACGAAATCGCTCGGCAAGCTATGTCACCGACCTGCAAATTGACCCGGACAGCCCACTGGGAATCCGCAAACTGGATGCAGCAAAACCAGCATCGTTCTCTCAGCAGGGCTAGGGTTAACGCTACGAAGTCAACCTGTATTTAATGGTCGCTAGCAGCTCACGCCACGCAAACGTTGTCTTGGTTAGCGCATCGATATAGGGCAGCAGCCCAACCCAACCGGCAGATGGAGAATATAGCGAACCGGATGAACTGTGACAAATGCTAAAGCCTTGCGCTGCAAATATCGACTCTGCGCGATTCATGTGTAACGATGATGTGACCAGAATGACAGGCAGCTCTGTTGAGATGCCTGGCAGGCCGACCAGCTGCGCAGCATTCTGAACGGTATTCAGGCTCTCTCTCTCTTGTTCAATGCGCTCGCTTGCAATGCCTTGATCGACAAGCACTCGCGCCATATACTCACTCAATTTCCTCGATGTCAGTCCTCCACCCATCAGGTAAAACCGGTTGCGCCCAGTGTCCAAAGTTGCGGCGTGCAAGGTGCGGGACAACGACTCAGGCGACAATACTCTGTAGGGACTGTCAGAGGGCACATAGGCGTCAAGATCAGAACCCAATACCACAACAGGCAGCGTGCTGCGCTGATTCGCATCGATGGCACCACATAGCGGCACGTTCGGTGCCTCCAGAAAATACACCAGGCCATTGGCTGTCAATGGAGCGCTGCTGGCCCAAAGCAATGCTGTGGCGCCAGCAAAAATCAGCTTTAATAAACGTGGCACACCTGCCACACAAAACAGCCACAACTGACTGATAATGAGCGCAGTGAACACTAATCCTAATGGCTGTACAAACCAATCTACCAATAAGGGCATGACACCCGAGCCTCCTGTTAACGTAGCCGTACAACATATCACCACAGAGGTGCAGTTGGACACTCTTGAACAAGACTGGACACGCCTGCACCGCGAAAGCCAGGATGCCGGGCTGTTCAACAGCTGGTACTGGGGCCGACTGTGGTGGCAGCACTACGGCTACTTAGGCGAGCTAAGCATCATGGTCGTACGCATCGATAATGTCGTGCAAGGCATAGCACCGCTCTACCGCTGCAAGTCCCGCGCACTGAAACTCGTCATGGTGGACACACTGCGATTTATTGGCACCGGTGGCGACACGTCACCCGATGATCTTGGGCTTCTAGTTAACCAAAACCACGAGACAGTGGTTTTATCAACGATATGCCATGAGCTTTTCAACCAGACTCAGTGCCGTCGCCTACAGCTTTACGCCATTGTGGAGCCTTCACCATTGGCCACAGCGCTGACCCTTGAAGCCACTAAAAATAAATGGTGTACGCCTCTTCAACGTAAACAACAGCGTTTGGTGGACTCATTGCCAGACTCCATCGAGGCATTCGAACGAAAACTCAGCAAAAATGCTCGCAAACAGCGTAGGCGCCGCAGACAACAACTGCACAATACGGGACACGTGCAATACTCATTGTGTGAAAGTCCCTCAGATGTAGACGATGCCTTTGCACACCTGCTGCGGCTACACAAAAAAAGGCAAGAGAGCAAAGGCGAAGAGTCAGATAGTTTCAAGACCACACGATATTGCGACTTCCACCTTGCGCTGATGAAGCAAGCACTTGCAAAAAACGAGCTACGCTTGCTGACACTAAAGCTTGATGATCAAGTCATCGGGATTGAATACGCCTTCCTGAGCAAAGGTGTTCTCTATTTTTTCCAGACAGGCTTTGACCCTGACTATCAGCATCTAAGCCCTGGCCACATACTGATGTCGCAAACCATAGATCAAGGCATCGAGGACGGCGCAACGCGGCTTGATCTATTAATGGGTGACTACGAATACAAGCGCACGTACGCCAAACAAGTTCATACCACCACAGCGTTGGATATCTGGAAAAATCCGATTATCCAATGCCTCTCGCGACTTATCAGAGCCGTGGGGTAGATAGTATTCGTAGTCGACAATCCCGTTGACCGCTACCTGGCTCAAAAGCTTCACGCCCATGCAACAGACGGCGGTTGTCAAACCCGGCAGGATCAGTGTCGCGTAACCAAAGATAAGGAAAGACACTGACTTTATCGTCAGCCCACTGGATAGTGAGGCTTTCAGCCTCGAGTGAAATTTGCATGGCCATCATAAAAACAACGTGACAATAGAAGGCCAGATTAGCAACACACTCAACGCCAACAACTGCAAGCCGATAAACGGTAGAAAGCCCCGGAAAATATCCGTTAATGAAATATGCGGTGGCGCCACAGATTTCAGGTAGAAGGCTGCCCCACCGAACGGCGGCGACAAGAAGCTAACCTGCATATTCATGCAGAACAACACACCAAACCAGACTGCCACATGCTGCGGCTCGAGCTGCCCCAGAAAACCGATTTCCTGAATCGGCAACGCCTTAACAATAGGCAGAAACACGGGAATGATCAGCAACACAATGCCCACCCAATCCATGAACGCGCCCATGAACAGCAAGATAAGCATCATGGTCAATAGAACCAGGAACGTAGGCATCTCTGCACCCACAATCAAATCTGCAATGTACGTAGGACCACCTGCCAACGTGTAGGCACCCGACAATGCTGCTGCACCAATCGTCACCCAGATAATAGTACCCGTGGATTTCAGGGTTCTCATCAAACTGTCCCACAGCAATCTCATCGAGAACTCACCGCGAATCAGCGCAAACACAAGAACCGCCAACGCACCCATGCCCGCAGCTTCTGTTATGCCAGTGATACCGCCATAAATAGAACCAAGAACAATACTGATAATGGTAATTGGTGGAACCAGGCCCTTGCCATGCGTCCATCCCATGCGCGTGCGGCCTACCCCGAACACCAAAAACAAAAGTGCAACACCCACTAGCAGAACACCCACCAAATAAGGAATGTGATAACTCATCCCCAGCAGTATCGGACCATCATCGACAGAGACGTTTGCGTTAACCCCCGTCAGTGTGTATATCCCCACACGCAGTAGCAGTAGCGCAGTGAGTACAACCACCACAAGATTTACAAACCCACCAAACATCATGCGCTTTTCTGCGCCTTCAGGATCACCCTCTTTAGGCTCAGGCAGCGGCGCAAGCGAAGGATTAAGGTTGGTGCGCACAATGATGTAGATGATGATAAAACTGGCCAGCATGAACCCTGGTACAAAGGCACCTGTAAACAAGGCCTTGATAGACGTCTCAGTGATCAACCCGTAAATGATCAAAACAATCGATGGTGGAATCATCGTACCCAGAGAGCCTGATGCGCAAATGGTGCCGATAGCAAGGTTTTGATCATATCCAAGCCTCAACATTTGCGGCAATGCAATGAGCCCAAGAAGAACAATCTCGCCACCAATAATGCCTGACATGGCAGCCAGCAATACAGCCATCAGCGAGGTCACAACAGCAATACCACCACGCATCCGGCTCAACCAGAAGTCCAGAGATGTGTACATAGTCTTGGCAATTCCCGAACGTTCGAGCAGTGATGCCATAAAAATGAACAGCGGCACGGATATCAAAACGTATTCGGTTAACAGGTCGAATATCTTCTGAGCCAGAATGTACAACGGCCCTGTTCCCGGACGCCCGGTTAACAATCCATCACCAAACGACATAGGATTGGTAATCAGCGTGGGCTCAAACTTCATGATCATCACACCAGCGGCCAACACCGCCGAGGCTAGCCCCAACGGCATACCGATGGCCAGCAGGAGCAACATCCCAAGAACAACAACAATCGAAATTGTACCGATATCCATTACTCAGCTCCTACGCCGCGCTTGATCGCTGCAATTTCATCTTCATCCATATCAGTCATTGATTGATTTTCTGAAGGCACTTTGTTCCAGTCAGCAAAAAGGTTGAGCGTTGCCTGAACAGCGATCAAAGTGACCATGATCAATATCATTGGCTGCAACGTGGCAGGAATAGGCGGATCAAACGCGGTACCAAACATCTCCCAGTTGTAGAATTTTTTAACAAATATCTGTTTGTAGCTACCAAACACCAACCAGAAGGTGAAGAACCAGATCAACGTCACCGAGATGATATCGAACAGGTGCTGCAACCATCGAGGCACCATATCGTAAAGCAGAAAAATTCTTATATGACACCGTTGCTGCATCGCATACAACCCGGACAACAGAAAAACAAACCCTGCTATCCATAGCGTCAACTCATTTGCCCAAAGCGTAGGCGCTTCGAACGCATAGCGTAGAAGCACCTCGTACAGCATGACAATGGTCATGGACACAATAAGTATCATTGTGATGCGCCCTACAAACAAAGCAAACCGGTCAATAGATGTCCAATCCTGATACTCCATGGGCGCGCACTTTACATTCCTGGCACCAAAATAAAAAATAATTGGAATCAGAATCAGAGCACCCCAATCGATCGGGTCTGCATACCCGCCAAACAGCCCAGCCATTTGTGGCGTTACGTCCTTACGCAGATGAAGCTCGCTGATCTGACTAAACAGACTCTCACTTTCAGGTGGAATAAAATCGAGTAGAAATGCGGGGATGTGCCAGATTGCCCAGCCAGCGCAAAACACGAAGGCTATCGGCCAAAGCCACTGCATCAGGCTGCCGGATTCATCTTTCATGACGTTTCTCGTGGTCAATACAATTCAACGCGGATGGGTGCAGAAACAAAAACGGCGATGAACAATGCCTGAGCATTATGTTCATCGCCGTCCCTGTAAGACTAGACCTCTAAATTGTCGAAATCTACTTCATCGCGCCCATCTGTTGCAGGAACGCTACGTGGCTTTCAAGCAGTGCTTTTGATTCCGGCGTAGTAGCGTACTCAGTCCAGCCTTTTTGTACCGCATCACGGTACTTGGCTAGCTCAGCAGGCTCCCATTCATACAAAGTTACGCCTTTCGCACGAAGATCTTTCGCAGTCTGAGCATTCTTGACTTCGTTGATTGTAGCGTTACGTAGAGCCAGCGCTTGCATGGCAACCGTCATGATTTTTCTGTGATGAGCTGGCATCTCGTCCCATAGCTCCTTGCGGCAAGCAAGATGATCAGCCGGCATGGAGTGGAAACCAGGATAGTTGGTGTGCTCAGCAATATCATACAAACCCAGTCCAACGTTGTTGGTCAGGTTGGCAGCATCAGCACCGTCGATGATTCCGGATTCCAGAGCTGTAAAGATTTCGTTGAAGTCCATGACGATGGGCGATGCGCCAAGGTTCTTGAACACCATTGTCTCCATGCCTGGAGGCGAACGAAACTTCCAGTTTTTGAAATCTTCTGTGTTTCGGATAGGCTTGGTTGAAGCTAGCGACTCAGGACCCGGTATCCACCAACCGACAAATTCCATATCGTGCTGGTTGTACAGGTTGTTGATTTGTGTGTATCCATCAGCGTGCAGCAACCAGGAAAGCTGCTGATAAGGATTAGAGTAACCACCTAACAGATCACCAGTGAACTGGAACGCAGGGTTCTTGCCTGTCTGGTATGCCCCACCTGTCATATCGCAATCAAGGATGCCAGTAGCTGCGGCATCAAATGTCTCAGTGGATTTGACAACAGCACTTGAGAAAAACATTTCAATCTGAATTTCACCGTTGGACATCTCTTGGACGTCATCGACGAATTCTTGAGCCAATTGGCCAGACAGCGTCTCTGTAGAGAAATGCGTTTGAATACGGAGTTTTGTCTCTTCGGCGCTGGCGTTACCTGCAACCATGGCCAGTGCCAATCCAGCCGCACTGAGCGTTGCTGTCTTAAAGATAGGCTTAAGTGTTGTCAAGGGGTCTCTCCTCATGCTGTAGAACATTGAATTCAGGACTAGTACCGACGCCTGATTGTGATTCAGTTACCAATTGGCGTGTCCATATGGTAACTAATGTGGTGATCAGAAAGCATACCCCAAACCACTGACCAATGTCGCCTCTACAAGACAATCGGAAAACCCATCTTTTGTACCAGACCGACCATCAGTTTGCGCCAACCGCCCTTCTCATCGACCGTATCCAGAGCGTACATCGTCAACTTTGCACCTATCCACCGAAAAGGCTCGGGGGGCACATACCCCGGAATTGTCCGAGCGAAGGTCATCCGCGTTTCTGGCAAATCAACTTCATCAAGTAACGCAAGTCCAACGCGTGCACCAAAGCGCGTAGCCGTCACCCCAAAACCCGAATAGCCACCCGCAAACACCATATGCCCCTGGTGGAAACTCTGGTAATGAACCGCCATGCGAGAGGTCAATCCGATAGGCCCACTCCATGCGTGTGAAAATTTTACATCGCTAGCAAGCTGCGGGAACGTACTGTAGAACGCTTCAACCAGACGCACATAAGGTGCGGACTCCTTATCAGCCGCAGGGTCGGTATGGTTACCATAGAAATACCCCAACCGCCCTCCAAACAATATCCGATTATCTTTGGTCAGCCGCATGTAGTTCAATTGTGTTCGCGTGTCGTAAACACCCTGCCTATTCTGCCAGCCAAGCTGTGACATCTGCTCAGCACTCAACGGTTCGGTAACTACTACCCGATCGCGAATAGCCACTACACGCGTCTTTATGCGCTTATGTCCAACTGCCCAGGCGTTGGTTGCCAGCAGTACTTTACGCGCATCAATGCTAGCCTCTGGCGTCTTCACCCGCACAACATCACCCGTGTACTGATTACTCACATGCGGAGTATTTTCAAACACGCGCACACCAAGTTCTATCGCAACTCGCTTCAACTCTCGCACCAGCTTGCCCGGATGCAACGTACCACTGCGAGCCTTGGACCAGATTGCACCATGAAAAACAGGTGAATTGATCTGAGCCTGTGCGGCCGACTTATCAAGCAACTCGACGGTATGACCATACTGCTCATACAAATCATAATCCAGCCGAACAGCCTCCAGCCCATCATCACCGACGGACACCTTCATCTCGCCGCCCAGCTCAAGATCACAATCAATATCATAGCGCTCAATAGCACTTATCAACGCATCAATGTTCTCGCGCCCCAATCGTTCAAGCTCAGCAACCTCATCCGGAAACATGCGCAGCGTGTTATCAATACCGTGCATCACCGAGGTCGAGACAATAGCTGCGGCTCGCCCACTTGCACCATTGGCAATTGACTTAGCCTCTATAAGAACGACATCCCTATCGCCCTGTTGCTCTTTTGCTAAAATTGCACCCCACAATCCACAGAAGCCACCACCCACAATAAGCAAGTCACAGTGTGCATCAACGCTTAACGCAGGTTCACTTGAAATAGGCGCAAGAGAATCCAGCCAATAACTGGCAAAACGTGTGTGCTGTAGTGCTGTTAAGGCGTCGGACATGATTACCCCTCTTTTACATCATGCCCACTAGCAAAAGAACACAACATCTCATACAAGATTGTAGCGCCCAGAACAGCCGTATTACCCGATTGATCATAAGGCGGCGACACCTCAACAAGATCGCCACCCACCAGATTCAACCCATACGTACCACGCACAATCTCAATACCCTGATGGGAGGTCAGACCACCTGGCTCAGCAGTACCGGTACCCGGTGCATACGCTGGGTCGAACGAATCAATATCAAATGAAAAATACACGGGATGATCACCCATCATCTCTCGCACCTCTTCCATCAATGGCACCAGTGACTGATACCAGATATCTTCAGCCTGCACGACTCTAAAGCCCTGACTGCGAGGCCAGTCAAAGTCATCATCGGCATAGCCAGTTGCACGCAACCCGATTTGAACCACTTTTTCAGGCACGACAAGCCCCTCCTCCACCATGCGCCTGAACGGTGTGCCGTGAGCGATTTTCTCCCCGAACATCTCATCATTAACATCAGCATGCGCATCGACGTGGATGATACCTACGGGACCATGCTTTTTCGCCATGGCCCGCACAATGGGCAGCACGATGGTGTGATCACCGCCCATCGTAAACGGCACCGCGTCATGCGCTAGCACTGAATCATAAAATGCCTCAATGATCTCAACACTCTTGCCTAAGTTAAACGTGTTGATAGGCACATCCCCGATATCCGCCACCTGAATTCTGTCAAACGGCGAGATGCGCGTTCGCATATTGTAGGGACGGATCATGGCCGACTCCTGACGAATCTGTCGCGGGCCAAAGCGTGTGCCCGAACGATGCGACGTACCGATATCCATGCCAATTCCCACAAAGCAGGCGTCCAATCCTTCAGCCGTCACCTGAGATGGCAAACGCATCATGGTAGACGGTCCAGAAAAACGTGGCATCTCATTGCCACTAAGTGGTTGGTTGTACATAGATTCAAATACTCATTAGCCTAGCCGCCACTATAGCGATTCCAGCCAACAAATTACCAACCAGCAAACTGGACGGCCCAGCGAATCACTGGTAAAACAGTGCATCCATCAATCAACGGAACAGGCAACACCCGATGAGCAACGATATCTACATAATTGACGGTGCGCGTACCGCTATCGGCACCTTTGGTGGCTCGCTGTCAACAAAAACACCTATCGAGCTTGGGACACTGGTCACCCGTGAAGCCATGGTACGCAGTGGTATAGAGCCCAGTGAGGTGGGCCATGTTGTATTCGGACATGTCATCAACACCGAACCCCGCGACATGTACTTGCCACGCGTGGCCGCCATCGACGCCGGCATCCCTCAGACAACCCCTGCACTCACCGTCAACCGCTTATGTGGATCAGGCGCACAAGCCGTGGTATCCGCCGTCCAGAGCTTAATGCTAGGCGATGCCGATGTAGCCATCGCCGGAGGCAGTGAAGTCATGTCCCGCTCACCCCACGGCACACAATCTGCCCGATTTGGCCAGAAAATGGGCAACGTTGTCATAGACGATATGATGTTAGGCGCCCTCTCCGACCCCTTCGGCGCAGGTCATATGGGCATCACCGCTGAAAATGTGGCTACAGAATTCGACATTACACGCGCCCAACAAGACGAATTCGCCGCCGAAAGCCAACGCCGCGCAGCCGCCGCCATCGAAGCGGGCTATTTCAAAAGCCAGATCCTACCAGTGGATGTTAAACAGCGCCGCGAAACCGTCAGCTTTGACACCGACGAACACCTCAAACCCAACACAACAGCTGATAGCCTCTCGCAGCTGCGTACCGCCTTCAAAAAAGACGGCAGCGTAACCGCCGGCAACGCCTCAGGAATCAACGACGGCGCCGCAGCCATGGTGCTTGCAACAGCATCAGCCGTCAAACGCCTCGGACTAAAGCCACGTGCCAAAATCCTCGGCTACGCCCACGCCGGAGTGCGCCCAGACATCATGGGCATCGGCCCTGTGCCCGCAGTTGCCAAACTACTGGAAAAACTGGGCATGAGCCATGAACAGTTCGATGTTATAGAGTCCAACGAAGCCTTTGCAGCCCAGGCCTGCGCCGTCAACAAAGAACTAGGCCTGAATACTGACAAGGTAAACCCCAATGGCGGAGCTATTGCACTCGGCCACCCCGTAGGCGCAACCGGCGCTATTCTAACGATCAAAACAATGTACGAACTAGAACGCATCGACGCAAAGTTCGGACTTATTACGATGTGCATTGGTGGTGGTCAAGGCATCGCCATTGCTATTGAGCGGCAGTAAAATTAGCGGGATGGGGTCAATCCTCATCCCTCATCCCGTCAATCCAGAATCCCTCACCGACGCCCGCGTCTGACTGGCCAGTGCGAACAGCGCCATATCATAGTCCATCGAATCACCACACCATGACCAGGGCTCACTTTGGGTGCTCGGCAAATCCTCACTATCGCGGACTACAGAGGATTTAAGAACACTGCCATCAGGACGCTTAAACAATAACTCGCCATCCGCTAAACGTTCTACCGAATACTGCCCCTCATGCAACAACGTATGGTGGTGATGGCAAACTTTGATCAGATTCCAGAGCGACGTCTCTCCATCATTAGCCCAGTGCTGAATATGATGAGCGTCCAGATGCTTATGACAATCACACCCGGGAAAAACACAAGTACGATCCCTGATATCTAATGCGCGTTTTATGGCAGTAGGAATAGCGCGGCTACTTCTCCCAATACTCAGCGGCTCACCTTTATTGGTTAATGCGGTAACTACCTTACAGCTACAACTTAGCCTTCGGGCTGTCTCAACCGGAATGCCCACCTGATTATCGATATAGCAGTCTGGCGTTCCATCATGTTTTTCAAACACCTGTTTGGCCAATACATTGCTATCAACGTGTACAACAACCTGGTACCTGTCGTCAGTACAGGAAGCCACCTTCGAATCTCGAAGTAGTGCTTCAGCCATTAGGACCAGAGCGTCTGCATGCCTAAGTGTTTGCTGTTGGCGATCTAGTCTGGATTTTTCATCGTCGCTCAATTGATTCTCCAACGCTGACTCATCGCCCTCCCCGGCAATACGCTCTAAAGCATGACTAGCACTGTCAATGGATGGCCCTGCCTCTCTGATTGACTCCACCGCCGCATCTATGGCTTTGATAACCAAGGCACCTTGCTCACCAGTCAGTCGGGCGCGAATAATCAGACAACCGTGCTCATCCCAGAAATGCGTTAGCTGCCGGTAGTCCCTGTTGTGAACAGCACCTTGATTCTCAGCGTCAAATCGTTCTGAATCAGAAGGCTCCACTTGGTCAACTTCTTCGTCAGGATCAAAGACAGGTTGCTGATAGTCAGCCATTGGCTGCCCCGCGCTATCAAATTGCTTACGATACAAGCGAACCGTTTTGTCCAACTGGCTGGCCGTACCATTCTTTGCGTACGAAAGCAGACAATCTTCGTTATGTACCGAGGCAACTCTGGTGATAGCCCGTGCCTTGGAATAGCTTAGCTCTCCACTGGCAAACGCCTTACTTACGTTTGGTAACAGCGCCAATGCATGGCCAACCCTGACCTTCTCACGCGCTGCCACTAACGATATGCCACATTTCCAATTTAACCAATGCGCACACGAGCGGACGCCCTCGTCGCCCCAACCTAGACGCCTGTCAAACTCTGCGACCATGACAAGCTGTTTATAGGTAGCCGCATTGATGTCAGCACATAAACCTGTGATTGATGCTTCTAATTCGACTGTGGGAAGTTCTGTTAAATCGGGTAGCGCTTCCATGCTATTTACTCCGTTATTCGTTGCTCTATGATGCACGCGCCACTGTTGCGTGTCAATAAAATATCACCAACTAACTGGTTTTATTTATAGTTAGTCTACTATCAATAAAAACATGCTTTGAGCTATCTCTGAATAGATCGAAACATGAATGAACTTCCCGACAATTCCCGCGGGGGTGTAATTTCAATGAGTCTCTCATGTAGCTACCAGACAACACTTTCTGATGACGCTGGATCAAGCACATAAATTCAACCAACACGCTACATGCTTAATTGTTCACCACACTCCCGCGGGAGTCTGTTGATGTAATTCTGAGCAAGAAACCCAGCGCGCTTTACGTCTCAATCGTGCTGACAGCTACCAACACAGAATGCGGACTTTGACGCGAGTAGCGCTTGTTTAAACGTAACCGCACCGTCATCTAGTAACTGTAAAGAGCCGAATTACCCCCTCATCGATACAACAGGCCTCATCCTTGCTGACCGTAACGACAGCCTCAACAAAACCTAAGGCCATAAACGTTATTCTCCTGGGAACAATATGTTTTTCGATAGCAGTTTTGCTCATAGATGGAGGCTCTTGCTAGTCTTTCTTAGCTTTACGTTCCTTAGTACCGCTTTTGTAACGCAAGCCCTCTCAGCACCCGCCGAGCTACAGCTTGAAAACGAGCTGCTATTGGACTTGCGCCTCGACGGAGAGAGCCTTGGGCAGGATATTCTGGGTTATCAGCGCGGGGCTGACTTTTTAATTTCACTCGACGAACTCGCCAACGGCTTGGGTTTCGCCATTTCTGTAAACGGAGAACAAGGTTCGGCCAGCGGGTGGTACATATCTGAAGATCGTGTTTTCTCGCTAGATATTGCGAGTGCGACGGTAGTCAGTGGCAGCGATAGTTGGCCGGTTACAGAGGGCGAAGCAGTGATCTTCGAAGGTGGGCTTTATGTAGCGACGCAGGCGCTGCAAAAATGGCTTCCCATACAGCTTGATGCGGTTATACGCGAGCTGTATCTTGATGTAGTGCCTACAGAAAAAATTCCAATCCAAGAACGCCTTAATCGCAGAAATCGCGTTGTTGCGCGTACATCAGGTTACCAGGAACCCCAATACCCCTTGTTGGAAAACCCGTACAAAATTTTTAGTCCACATATTACGAAGCTTCGGATTACTCAATCCACAACGCGTCAGACCCCGGAAAGTAGCGCGGAATACAGTACAAACTATGCCTCATTATCTCGAGGAGACCTTGGGTGGATGACGTCCACGCTCTCACTTGCTGGCCAACGCGGTAACTCACTGTCAGCGGCCCGCATAAAACTGGAACGAACTGCCTTTGATGGCCCTCTAGGTATCAACCACATTGAAGTGGGTGATGTAGACGCAGGCGGATTCCGTGGTTTTTTACTACGCGGCGGCGGTGAGAACAAAAACAAAGGTGGACGCTTTGATAATGAACTAGTGAACATTGAGGGTAGCCAACTACCCGATTGGGATGTGGAGCTTTACCAGAATGGTCGCTTGGTTCTGATATTGACAACCGGGCCAGACGGACGGTATCTGTTTGAAGATATTCCGCTCTTATTCGGCCAAAACAAGTTTGAGATCAGATTCTTCGGACCTAATGGTGAAACTGAATTTCGGGAAGAATTTCATTTTCTAGGCACAGACATGCTCGCACCTGGGAGCATCAGTTATGAGGTGTCGGCGGTGCAGAGTGGACGCACAGTATTTGGCGTAAATGACGTAGACGGCGAGGCGGAACAGGATAGCGGAATTTATGAAAGCAACGTTAATCTTGGTCTATCGCGCAACCTGACTGCAGCAGCTGGCGTTATCAGTGAGAAAAAAAATGGGGTACGGCTTGAATCGAGCAATGTAGGATTTAATCTGAGCACCTCACGAGCTTTCGCAAGCGTTCGCTATTTAGATGCTTCAAACGTACAGAATTCACTGAGCACCTCTCTAAGCACCCGACTGGGTAAAACCAATCTCAACTTGGGCTATACCCGCTTTTTTGATGAATCTGCACTCGCCAACTCCCCTCAGAAGTGGCAATCCAACGCAGATATCAGCTCATATTTCCTTACGGTCCCAATAAAAATTATTTTCGGTACTAACGAACAAGATAACCTCACCCAGCGTAACGCAGCTATTGCGGCAACCATACCCCTGTCAGGCTTGGGGCGATTCTCTTCCTCTCTTTCATACAGTTCGATTGAAAATCGCCTCAATGAGAACGCCTCTACTACATCTCGAACAACTGGCCAGTCGAGCTTTTATACGACCCTGAGACCTTGGGCTTTTCGTCTATCAGCCAATTATTTATTCTCACCTGAAAGCGAATTGCTCGACCTTGCTGCCGACAGTAGCTTACGTATAGATCGTGACCTGAGCCTGGATCTTAGCTTAAGACGAAACACAATCACTGACACTACATTCTATGCCGGTGGTATCAACTGGCAACTTGAACAAGTAGCAATCAATGCCAGTGTCAGCTACGACAGTGATGAACGTTGGGGTGGGTTGATTACACTATCAACTGCCTTAGTGCATCGCCCCGGGACACTAAAGCCAAGACTGGATAGTCGAGCATCTGTTAATGCTGGAAGCGTAGAAGTGCGTGTTTACGAGGATACTGAGCGAGTGATCCAACCCGGAGTGGAGGTTAATGGTGTTCAGGTTTGGCGCCGTGCACTAACCGATAAGAACGGCGTGGCGTATCTAGGGAACATGCCTGCTCATCGCCAGGTCGACATTGAGCTTGACGAGTCAACTCTTGCCGATAGCGAACTAAAATCGAAAATTCCGGGGGTTTCCATTATTCCACGCCCGGGTAGTTACTCGATAGTTGATTTTCCAATTATTCGAACTGCTGAACTGGAAGGCCATGTTGTCACGACTGATGGTATTGATGAACAACCAGTCAGTCGAGCGTTAATCCGACTAGAGACACTTGACGGGGAACTGGTCGCTCAAACGCGCAGCGCATTCGATGGATTTTATGTTTTTTACGGTGTCGAGCAAGGTGTCTATCAGGTTCTACTTGAAGAACCTCTCGAGACACGCCTTCTCAATCGTCCGGATAACGTCACGGTGGTTACCGATAGTGGAATTATCAGAGAACTTGATTTCACCCTGCGCGCAATCAAAACACAACCAATAGTGCTGGAAGAACTCTTGGAAGATGAAACTCTACAACAATAAAAATCAATCATGCACGAATGTTGCATTGCTTGCTATAAGTGGTCAGAAGCCTACATTCAAAGGTAGGGAAAGTGCGTCATCCAGTTTTTTAAGGTTAGGTAGGAGCTAAATGAGTGATATTTTATGCAAGCTTTCAGTCGTTGGAGTAGCGCTGGGATTACTTGTCGGTTGTTCACTTAACAGCAAAATGCCCCTTGCTGATCGATTCAGCGAGAGACAGGATCTATCACCCGCTAAAGTAGAAAAACCAGGCGGACTAGATGTATGTTCATCAGAAGCAGGATCACCTTTCCATTTTCGCAAAGACATTCTTGTGGCTGGCACCATAGGCGTATCGGACGTTGCAAGGGATTTACCCGGCCTCGATACTTTAACGTCAAGGCGGCTGCAGACGCACTTGGATGCGCTAGGACGCTTTAACGTAATGGCAACCCACGATTCGAGCTTTGAAAGCATGGGTTCGGGTACGGCAATGCGCGTCCAAGATCTTGGTCGAGAGCATGAATCTCAGTTTGTCGTGAAGCTCGAACTCGAAGACCTGACTACTCATTCCTCTGCGGGACTCCTTCCAAAATTACTCGGTGGCAGCACAAAGCGCAACGTGGGAATAAGCTTGTACGTCTATGGCACTGAGTATGGTGCACTATTCCATTCGCAGCGATATGAAAGCACGGCAAGCGGCAATGTCGTGGGTTATCCAGGAAACGGTAGCACGGTAACAACCCCTTGGTTTAACACCGATTTAGGAAAAAAGGTAGATAAAATACTAAAGACCATGAGCGAGGATCTCAATGAAAAACTCGCCTGTGTTCCATTTACCACTGCAGTAACTGCGATAAAGGGAAACAACGTGTACATCAAGGCTGGGTATTTAAATGGTATCCGACCTGGAGAAACTTTAAGGGTCTATCGAAGCAATGACATCCTGACACCCAATGGGGATCCAAAACAGCAAGAAAATGAGGGTTGGATTAAAGTTCATACCGTTTTTCCAAACCGTAGCATTGCCAACACTGCTGAAGACAGTCTGGGCATCAAGCCAATAGGCATTGCGGACGTAGTACGAGCTTGGTAGCTGTTCGAACGCATCACGTATTCAACGGTAAGGCTTTCTGGGCATACTAAGCGGTAGCGACTCCCGGAGGTACGTCCAAGGCGACTGAGATAACAACTGATTACATTGAACGTGTCAAGTTATGCGCGTCGTTTACGAGGCTCCCTAAGCCGCTTCGACGTGAGCTACTAGATTTTGTATATCGCCACTAGCCTGGTTAAGTAAGACAATGAAATTCACCAGCCTTTAGATTTTCACCAGTGGCATCTATCGACGTACAAAATGCATTCGCCAATACAGGCATTCGATGGACGCACATGCCACGAATCAGCATGGCCATGGGTCTTAAATTTGAGGGTTTAATTTACCGAAAACTAGATCATAGTTCGTAGCCATGAGAGCTCTTTTCAATGTAAACGGCATTACCATTGGCGAGCTGTTTGTATCTCGATACAAGGTTACATCATTCAAATTACTGGGAATGGTAATAGCAACTCAACGACATAGGCTGTGATATTTGCATATTACTACAAGCACGGGCCAGCCTTTTTTGAATATCGCTCCCCATCGCTGTATTGCCTGTTATATCCAAAGCAACAGTTTGTTCAAGTCGCTCTGATTGATTGGCTCTGCCTTCTTCCTCTGGCAATTCCACAAAAAGTATTTGTTCGCTCCGACCGAGCCGATTTGGGAGTTCCATTTTCTCAGAGTACTCAACTGGTGCTGTCTCTCGAATTCGCGCTAACTGGGCACTTGACGGTGGCTCTCCAGGCAATGCCGCTGCCAATGTTGGCTCACTCTGCTCTAATTGCGTTCCCACGTCCATTTCAACTTCCGTTTCCCCAGTCCATCCCACCACAGCGGTTTGCCCATCCGCTTGTAGCGATTTCCCAGTGAGTCCTGACAACTGGGTAATCTGATTACCATCGTCAGTCACTAAACTGCGATTGCCGTAAGCTTGTCGGCGCGCTGCATTGCTGTCATTGTTGCTAAAGGCAGAGCTTTTGCCAATCATGAACCCAGCCACACTACCCAGCAGGGGCGCAAGTGGGTTCGCTACCGCGGCACCAACGAGGATACTTCCCACCAGACTACCGGTGCGACTGGGGTCTGACAGAAACTCTTTTGTTCGTTCAGTGAACGTGTCTGATGCGGATAACCGCTCCTGGGCGCATAACTCAGATGAAACGAACAGGGCACTAATTAACGTGATGGCGTGTAGAGGTTTGTTATGTAGTAATCTCATGTTGGTAACGCTCAATTCTTCGGGAAGATTTCGGCGAATTGCCTACTTGGTTTGAAATACCTTTTCAGCCCAAAGAGTTCCCTTATATTCATTAAGTCCTTCATAGGCGACCCGAACCATGGCACCTTCGGGAATACGGGTGTCACGCAAGGGGATAGTTATCTTGCGCTTGTCTACCTCCTGATAAATTGAGAGTTCGCCGTATTCTCCAATGAGCTCGACAGGGCTATCGTTATCACGCTGCATCTCCACCGAAACTTTACCAAAACTACTAGCCCTACCAACACGCTTAAATACCAATTCCAATCCGAGCCGCTCTCCGTTTTTGATGGGTACAGCCTTGACACCTTCAAGTGATACCTGAGGCGCATCGGTATTGTTTCTAACTACCACTGGGATCGAGAATGACATTTGCATAAACACTCGAATACCGACATTTTCATCGGGACTTGAAGAATCTAATGTCGCGGTAGGCTCTGAGATATCCGGAATAACCTGTAGCAGCAAGTGTGAACGGTACTCTCCAGAGGGCAGATCAGCTGGAGGGCGAAAACTAAAGCGTACCGTCTGATTCTCGCCTGGGCCCACAGTAATCTGCCGTGGGGAGAGGCGGACCATATCACTGGCAGATGGCCACTCCTCATCCTCTGCAATCTTGCTATACCCACCGCTTTCAGTGGCACGTTTATCCTCCCATGTCAGGCGATATGAGCGGGAACCATTGCTTGGATTTCGGAGTACCAACGTCGCACTACGATTCTCGTTATCCATCATGACGCGAGTAGGACTTATCAACATATCCGCATAGACGGATGTCAAAGATAGCCACAACGCCAGACTGATCAGCACTAGCTTTACAAGCGCATTATTAATTATCATTGTATTGCTCTTAAATTCCATAATTTGTTTGCCCAACTCTCCACCTATTCCTCAAACAACTAATAGGACACAGTAAGCTGGTAGATTCCCTCATACTCCCCACTGGGATATGTTTCTGGCAATAGAGTCAACTCTGTTTTTAACGTGCCGCCTATTTGCACTAGCAGTTCACCATTCACATCCGAAGTTCCAGTCACATCCGGGGATGTAATTAAATCACTCAAGATAAAATGCGGTGCTCTGGCAGGGTCTTCCGTATGCTCAAGCAATACTTCGGCCACTTGCGGTGTTACAGTGAGACTGTAGTTAGGTGCCGCACCACTTACCTTAAGAACGCCCTTTTCAGGCCTTACTAAAGAGACCAAACGAGAGTTCTCCGGCTCACTGATTGAGTAAGAGCCGGACGGCGATACGGTTAAGACTGCCTGACTTGTGCTACTGGTGCGAGCAAATAAAGTGCCAAAGTTTAACTGCTGCTCTTCATCAATTGTCAGGGTGGAACGATGCTCTGCCTCTAAGTCGATGGTCGAGGTGTTAAAGACATTACGCTGAACATCTGGCTGCCAGTAGTCAACCCGCAAAACCGCGGTACCACTGAAGGGTGCATCAACATAACTACCACCACTTCCGGACGTGCTAAGGCGTGCACCGAGGGACATTTCAGCCTCACCCAATCCGTTAGTGAGCACCTGAGTTGAATCGTAGTTGTCCACACTCAGCTGTTCCAGTACTCCGTTAGCACCAGCAGTCAACGTGGTCGTGTTTAGGCTAACGTCAAGAGTGGTGTTAGGAGGGAACCCAGAGAACCGATATCGGCCCGGCGATCCGCTCTCAATCAATACAAATTGGCCTTCTATGGTGCTGTTAACGCCTGTTCTTGAATAGTTAAATCGCGATACCGATACATTAGATGCAATCGCGAGAGTACCGAAGTTCAGGCGCTGCTCTTCTTCGATAGCAGGTTGGGACAACGCAGCAGTTGTCGTTGCCAACCACAACACTATGGCTAGAATGAAAGGCGACTTTCGGCTCGTTAGTTTTGGCTGTTTTAACAAAATTTGTTGTCTCGCTAGGCGTCTGTGTTACGGATCGGCCATACCTTAAAAAGTATGCCGACGAGGCCAAGCGTGACGATAAAATTGAATCTGCGGGACCTCTATAGTGGGAAGGAGCAAGTAAAAGGCCAAAATCTACTTGTAGCTTTTCTCAAGCTCGGCTCAACTTCCAGACTAACTTGCTTCACGTTACAGTTATCGCAAAGACTGGGGGCTTTTATATTCCACGCATCTAGACTCGTGGTTGATCATCCTGAGGGAATCAGAGGCTTACAGCGCTCTCTCCTTAAAGCTCAGGGCTGTGGCCTGGAACTTCACCCACTCTGGCACCAGGTTTGCAACACGACGAACACCTTTTGCGATTAGCATTCCATCAATAATAATTCCCTACGACACATACGGATATATTTAAGATGAAATTCAACACGTAAAAAAGGGCGCTTTGATAGCGCCCTCTTAACGTCACTAATTGCCACCAATTAGTAAGCAGCTGTTACTTCGAATGTACCAGCGTAAATACCAGCTTCGTAAGTTGCTTCTGCAGTATCAAAAGGTGCTGTTGTGAGAGTCGCACCAATATTGAAAACAAATTCAGTTTCGCCAAAGTCCTGCTCTATCTCAAAACTACCGTCGTTTGGAGCGTTTTCTGTGGACACACCACCGCTTACGTCAGCAACGGTGAAGTGCATCAAAAACAGGTCAGGGACAGCAGGGTCAGCACTTTCGTGTGAAAGTGGTATCCCGACAGTTGCGATGTTTGCACTACCAGCAGCACCAAAAGTAGCTGAATCAATAGCAGACGTATCTGTGAACGTCAGAGTGAAATCAGCAGCCATTGCAACAGATCCTTGTGCTGGTGTCGGGGCCGATAAGCTAGTCAAGTTTACCTCTGCACTATCAGTAGTTGGATCACTCACTGCGCCATCTAATGCAGCGATCACTAATGCTCCAACCCCTTCAGCAGCGGTTGTACCGGTTGCTGTCGCAAAGATAGTTCCGAGGTCAAGTTCCTGCACAACAGTTACTTCCAGCGTGTTCTGCAATGTAGTTGTAGCACCAAAATCTACAGCGTGAGCTGTCACTGATACCAAACTTACCGCACCAGCTACAGCAAGTGCCAGGCGTGTTTTATTCATAGTCATCATTATTCTTATTTCCTGAGGTTATATTTCGTTACTGACTGGGTACGTGTACCTTCAGCGGTCTACGCACTTTTTTGAAGTACAAAAAACAATAAATACAAAAAAGGTGTGATTCAGAGTAGTCCGCTGTTGCCCTGATAACGCTACCTTGAGAAATGTAACGTCCGCCTTTGGCAAAACTGAGACCACAAATCGTAACTGTTACTCAAAAAGTAACTTTCTGACGTAAATGCATGTTAGCTGGTGACCATTTTTTTGATACATCAAGGGTGGCCTACCCCTGTTGGCAAGGGCTATTGGCCTATCTGCAGCAGTGCGCAGTAACATAGTGAGACGTGGTCTGCAGACTTAGCCACGCGCGCACAGGGACACGAGCCCGTGGCCTCGCAATGAAGGCTTCGCAGGCGTTATTTATCAGGGGTGGGGCTATTCGCCCAGGCAGTCAATGCCCAAAAAGGCCTACCGCGCAGCTCCACGCAATGCCGAGCGAATCATCTGCTCGACGGTATCTTCGGCGTTGGCGTGTTTGTCCAGCAGCTTCACAGCCTCTGCGGGTTTATAGCCCAGTGCGGCTAATGCTTCTTCGGCCTGGGTTCTGGCTGACTCGTCGTTGGTTTTTGGGCGGGTGCCTGTGGTAAGGCCACCTACTTCCAGGGTGTCGACTTTATCTTCCAGTTCTATTAGCAGGCGTTCTGCTGTTTTTTTGCCAATGCCTGGAACGCGTATAAGCGCGTTGACGTCTTTGGAGGCTATGCACGTTAAGAATTCGTCGGCGCTTAGGCCGGATAGTATGGCTAGTGCCACTTTGGCACCTACTCCGTTTACCTTGAGTAACGCACGGAAGAGAACGCGCTCGGTTCGGGTGGCAAAACCGTAGAGAAGCTGGGCGTCTTCACGGACTACTAAGTGTGTGAATAGGGAGACTGGCTCGTTAAGCACTGGTAGCGCATAAAATGTGGACATGGGGGCATCAACTTCATACCCAACACCTTGGACGTCAATAAGTAATGAGGGGGGATTTTTTTCCAGCAGTTTGCCTGTTAAACGCCCTATCACAATCTTAATCCTCGACCTTTAGTACGCCTTCGCGCGGGGGGTGCTGTTACGCCTGCCATGTGCCTTGAATGGGCGTGGCAGATAGCTATGGCTAGGCCGTCTGCAGCGTCCACTTGCACGGCTGGTACGATTTGTAGCAGCGCTCGCACCATGGTTTGTACCTGGTTTTTGTCCGCTGAACCGGAGCCTGTTACAACTTTTTTTACTAACCGTGGGGCGTATTCGGCAACGGGTAGCTGGCGAGAGACGGCGGCGGT
>JALZVU010000123.1 GCA_023301795.1 Granulosicoccus sp. | reverse complement strand
GAAATCGATCCTGACGGTGCTGCTTCTGCCGCAGGCATACGCTCGGGCGATGTAATCCTGTCTATAAACCGCACGAAGATACAGAACATGCGTGAGTTGGAAGATATCGTTGATAACGCGCCGGCGAACAGTGCCATTCCGGTGCTGGTACAACGCGGTACATCACCATTGTTTCTAGCGATAACGCTGCCTGCACAGCGCGGGTAGTCGTGTAAGTCTCAACATGTGCGCCTGGTGTGGTTAGTCATCACCAGGCGCGTTGGGCTATTTCTACCCGGATTTTTTAACATCCTCATCTTCACCACCGACCATTATCTGCTCGAGTGACAGACCGGTCAGTTGATTCACCGTTCGCCAGATAAACCAGAAAATAGCCAGCATCATAATCATTGAAGGGATGGCAATCACAGGATAGCTTAGCAAGGTCATTCGACCTAACTCCTCGTTGAATGCTGCAGATCCGCTTTCGCTGGTAACAATCAATTTGGCCAGAAAATAGTTCATCACAGCGCTGAACAGAAAGGTGCCTGCCAATAGTGTGTTAGCACGATCGAGTCGTATCTCGAACTGTCCGCGAGTATCGTTCTTATCAAGCTCATCATGAATTTTGTCAATGTTCATGATGGTGGGATTGAACAGAAGCTTCCGGACCAGCGGATAGCCCAGCTTGTTCGCCACTAGGACTCCTATACCGATGCATAACGGTATGGCAGCTTCTTTTACCGCAAGCCACTGCGCGTCTATTTTCAACAAGCCAATGCCACCTGTCAGCAGCACGCTAATGACACCCAGTAGCGCCATGTAATTACGCTTTTTGTTGAAAAATAACTCGTATAGGCCGTAGATGATAGGGAAGGCGAGTGCGACAACAAGCGCTGTTGTTGGCCCTAGATCCTCCTCGCCACTAAATTTCATCAGTATCACCGAGGGGATAAGGATGCTGACGATCAGATCAACGAAAGGTCTGGGCTTGTCGGTTTGCTCTTCGGTAGACACGATATCCTGTACTGGTCAATTAACTAGACGTGAGTATACATAGACGCCCGTGTTCATGAGAGCCCCACATCACAGCGTTCGGGTAAGTCCTGATCCCACTGTTGCTCATGCCTTTGGCGCAATACCCTATGCGTCTAGCCACTGCTGCTGTGTTGTGCGGTGGCCAGTAGTGCCTGTGCCGCGGTTCAGTAGCCTGATTTTAGTGTGTCCGGTGATGAAGGCTCGAGGCTTGATGGTCGAATCCCTGGGTTGAGATGAAAAGCGGGGCATAAAAAAAGCCGCCCGATGGGGCGGCTTTCCGTGCCTTGGCTGACGAGTCAGCCGACTATAAGGTCACACAGAACAAACGTTAGTTAGATCGCGCGTCCTTACTAGCTGACCCGACAAAAATCAAAACACTAGACATTTATCACCTCCTGTTTATCCGCTCAAGGGACCCTGAGAGTAGCACAAAAAAAAGCCATGCTACTGCGGCTTGAATCACGAAGGTGTTATGGGCTGGCGACTTGTTCTACGTTGTTTGAAACACCGAGCCTTATCATCCGGAAGTGGCGTTTTGTCTGGTCAGTATCAAGCTGCAGTTCATGGTTTCGATAAACAGACGATGTGGGTCCTGCGCTGTGTATCTGTACATTGACAGAGGTTGCGTCAGTCGGCAATTCAACTCTCAGAAGTGACAGATACGCTGGTAAGGTCTCCCAACTACGAGTGTCAGCTCGCTCGATCGCCAGCAAAAACAATTTTGCGACAGCCCCTGCAAGCGGGTCTTGCTCCTCAATGTTATCGGCTACTTGATATTTAACGGCTAATCGTAAGGCTTGCCGGGCAGCAATCGCCTTGCCGCGCTTCTCGAGGGCGCTACGAGCGATTGACAGTAGCTGGGTGTCCACCCGAGTTGTGGGTAGAGCGTTGGGACCTGCCATGATGCTGATATCCGGCGCATGCTCGCGGATGTCAGGATAATAGGGAAAAGACACCCTGGCATCGATACTCAGGTATAGGTCACCTGGCAACTTGGGTTCAATGAAGCCTGTGGCTACCAGCAATATGAGTTCCTTGCTGTCTGGTGTTTTGTTCTTGAGGGGGGGGATGCCAAATTTTTCAGCTAGTTTTCTGTATTCCACTTGAGCGCTGTCATATTGTCCGGCAGCTTCAAAGCTCAGTGCCATCAGGTAGCGTGTAAAAAGATCGTTGTCCAGAACATCGTCATGTGTTTCATAGAGTTCAACAGCCCGACGTGCCTCAACAGCAGCTCCTGCAGGCTGGTCGAGCATGAGATAATTGATCATCTGAAACGTGTGGATCCAGAGCCTTTCACTGAGTTCGCCACTGTAGCGAATAGCCCAGTCACTACTGATCAATGAAATAGACTGATCACGCGCGCTAATGTAGTCCAGTTGATCGACGAGTTGGTATGCTTCTTCGAACGCGATGATGCTCTGCGCGTAGTCTTCTGCCGCCTGTGCCACCAACGCTCTGTCCAGAAGTAGCAACAACCTGTCTCGTCGTGATACGTCCGCCGTGCTTAATGTCTGTAACGCAGCGCCGGTGCTACCCTGCTTGAACTGCACTCTGGCCGTTGTTAATTCGCCAGAGGTTGCGCAGCCCTGCAATACAAGGATGAAAATCAGAACGATGAGCTGCTTGATGGGACTTTTTAAAATGCGAGTAAGTACCGGGCTATCGAACGCAGCGCTGTAAGGGTTGTCCTGTGACGTCAAGTTGAGGTTTGAACTCTTCATGGTTATGAAAGCTATCCCGCTACCTATGGCTACGGGATGCAATGAGTTATTCAATCCGTCAGATTACGTTGCGTCTACCAAGCGATGACAGGCCTGGTCGATTCGCGTGCAATTTCCACGTTGTCGGCCCAGCTGATTTCGCCTGTTTCCAGATTGGTCAGTTCCAGATTCATTGAGTAGTAAATGAGCTCGCTCTTGCTCAGGCGCCAACCTCGAGACTGCTTTTTTTCAATGGATCGTAGCGTGCCGGACAAAATGTAGTCTGCACCCAGTTGGCGGCCTTCGTTTACGCGTTGTTCAGGTGCAACAAAGCCTGCATATTGGTAGTCGGCTTCATCAGCCAGATTGTCTCTCTGTTTACGATTGATAAAGCGGTACTCCCCGGATTTGATCAGGGCGAGTCTAATATCATCGGTGATGCCACCCGTATTGACGTGTTCGGAGGTTTCGTTGTCAACGCCATACACGATAAGGATGGGTTTGCTGAGCTCGGTCGAAACTGCTGCAGAACTCAATAAGCTGTCAGTGAGAGTGGTGACAATCTGTTTCTTGTCAGAAAAACCGTAGGTGGCGTCGTAGTGTTTCTCGTCATTGGGATCAAGAGTTCGCGTAGTAGTGGCGCACGACGTTAGCAAGCCGAGTGTCACCAGTAGCAATCCAGTTTTTAGCACACTAGAGCGCGCGCCCCGTTCAGTCGCTGATGGGCTTGTGGGTAAGAAATAGGCCATAGGTGTTATCTCGGGGTCGAATAAAATGGGTCAAACTGAAAAATGCTGTCGCTGTGTCTCAGGCAGTTATATATCTGAGTGCTTAATCAGCTCGCTAGTTCAGCCGCTCACTATGCAATGTTACCGCCACCCTATAGTACTTTCCTGTATGACAGATTAATGAGGTCATTTTCCCGGACAGGCATCCGCCTTGGCGGCTGGCTCCGGGCATTTGAGTGCCAGCAGTGTTAATCAGCCTGCGTCACCTTTGTGTGTAAGTGCTTTGCGGCTGTGACTTGACGCCTTCCCACTGTCCATTTTACGTGCATGTACCAGCGATGCCTCAGTGCTGCTGGTACTAGGCGATTCCACGTAGCGGTGAACAATTTGTTGACGCCCAGTTTGTTTAACGTAGCGGTGAGGCGTTGCCGCAACCAGTTGAGTACGGGCTGTGGAACTATCAATAATGCGAATGCTGCAAAGGTGCTACCTGCTGTTGTCAGGAGTACCCCTATCGCCAAAGCAGTTCGTAGCCACAAAGGCATCTGTAGATAACGCTGAAAAAGAGTCTTTACAGTTTTGGCGGCTTTCAATCGCAGTGTTATCACGAGCCTACGCCAGGGTTTGTGAGACTTGACCAGGATGTGGGTGGATGCCTGCACGACCATTTTGCGCGACTGGATGGCAACCCCGTTTTTTACGAGTAAAAGACCAAGCTTGGGCGTCAGCGTTTTAAGCCACGCCTTACCCCATGTGAGAAGGCCTAGGAACAGGGGTATGACAAGCTGATGTGTGTAGATGACAACAGCCGCCACCGCGCATAGAAAAATAAGTCCCAGGACTTGTAATCTGCGTGTTGTGGCGTACTGGCGCATAGGGGCGCTCTACAGTGCCCGTGCTGAATGACGGCTGCTGGGCTGTCTCGGCAATTAGTCGTGAATGTCGCCAGCTTCATCGGTGACAACTTGCCCGGTAGCACGTCGCCAGATAATGGCGCCAGCCAGGCCGATGCCTAAAAAGCCACTGTAGAGAATTAATGCAAGCCATTGGACAGAGGCGGAGTTATTGGCATCTACCCAGCCCTCTTGCAACGACAGGTAGACCAATGCGCCAAAGAATATAAGAACAATAATGGTGCCAAGCTTACCGAGTGCCTTCCAGGTTGCAATAAGTAGAGCTACGTTGGCCAAGGCGACAACAATGACACAGAGGATGAGCCAGGCGTCCGTTGGGTTCTCATGGTCTATTACCCAATGAAAAACGGATACGCCCGAGGGGTTGTAGGTGGCGAACACAACAGCTGCTGATATCAGCATGCGCGTTATCAGTACGGCAGGCGATGAGCCTTTGAGGGCATTGATCATTGGGAGAATCTCTTTGTATCTGGAATGCTTGGCTTAAGTATTTATGGACACTCAATGCATAGGCATTGAGTGTACTCATGCACTGGTTTAGCCGGGTTTAAAGGTTGAGCCCACCGACGCGGGCGGTCACGACGCTGTGACAAGCGTAGCAAACCTTAGTCCAATCAACATCTGTCTTGCACGGTTGGTTTGGTCTGAAGTTGCACAAGGGTCTAATCAGAATGGTATTGCCATTGAAAGGAGGGTGCGTGCATGCTGTGCTCAAGGGCATTACGTTGAATGGGGTGGCGACGGCGCGTAATGCACAATGTGGTTATATAAAGAGGCAGTAAAGTTATCGTGAATGATCGTCCCGAGCCCTTGTTCGTATTTGGGTATGGATCGCTAATCTGGCGGCCAGACTTTGACCACACGCAAGTGCACAGGGCTTGTGTATCTGGGTATTCGCGCAGATTCTGGCAAGCCTCGCACGATCATCGTGGCACACCTTCTTTGCCTGGGCGGGTTCTTACCATGGTGCCGATAGTGAGTGGTCGCTGCAGTGGCTTGGTGTATCAGGTTCCAGCAGAGGTGCGCGAAAATGTCCTGCAGGCATTGGATAGGCGAGAGCAAGACGGTTACATGCGAGTATGGATGCAAGCTTTGCTAACAGAGACGGGCAATATGGTCGACGCGGTGACCTGGATTGCCTCTGAGGGAAACCCCTCGTGGGTGGGAGAGCAACCATTGCATGAGGTTGCCAGGTTGATTGCCACGCGGGAGGGCCCCAGCGGCAGCAATCGGGAATATCTTTTCCGTTTGCACGAAGCGTTTGAACAACTGGGTATTTGCGATAATCACGTCGCTGAACTGGTGAGAGCGGTCAGGGCCCTAGCACCGAGACGCGAATAGTTATCGCTTGGTCACGCCTCGACTGCTTTTTGACTGGTACTTAAGTGTCACTCCACGCTGACAGGCTTGTCATTTACCTCTGACAGTATTAAAGTGTCAAGCCCAGTGGACAATGGTCCGCTGTTTCTTGATCTCATATATTAAGCGGCTTAGGAGAACCACCATGGGTTGGTTTCTGCGTTCAAAAGAACAAGCGCCCTGCACAGTAGAAATAAGTCATTGTTTCGAAAGCCTGCATGCGCATTTACGATTGGATAACGGTGCGGTTATCTATCCGGGTGATGAGGTGCAGGTGCATGGTGATGAAATCATGGCGCCCTTTGGTGAAGTCGTCATTGAAAGTCGTACAGCCACTATTACTCGTGCAAGTGCCATAGAGCGGTTGTGGACGAAAATGACGGGTGATTTTGAGGCGATGGAGCTCTGCGAATTTTCATTTAGCGAAGAGGTAATGCTATGAATGCCCCAACTGCGCCAGACGATGCCAAAAATGCCACAGACACTGGCAGCAGCGAGCCTGCACTAAACAGTGAGCAGGCAACCGCGGTTGCAATGCAGGATACCTTGCTGACACCCAGGTTCTACACCACCGATTTTGAAGAAATGGATCGCATAGACGTAACACCTGTCCGCAAGGACTGGGATGCGTTGATTGCGCAGATGGAAAGCGACCCTAACAAAAATCACTTCCGCAAGACTGACGATTGGGATGTGGTTGATTGGGATGGCATGGAGCCTGCGCTCAAGAAAGAGCTCATCGACTTCCTTATCTCTTCGTGTACTGCGGAATTCTCGGGATGTGTTCTGTACAAAGAGATGAAGCGTCGGGGAACCAACCCGGATATTGTCCAGTTGTTTCAGCTAATGGCAAGAGACGAAGCGCGCCATGCGGGCTTTATCAACGATGCCTTGCGTGAGGCGGGAATTGCTGTGAACCTGGGCTTCTTGACCCAAAGCAAGAAGTACACGTACTTTCGTCCCAAGTTCATTTACTACGCCACGTACCTGTCAGAAAAAATTGGCTACTCGCGGTATATCACCATTTTTCGTCATCTGGAGGAGCATCCGGAAAAGCGCTTTCATCCAATTTTCAAATGGTTTGAAGAGTGGTGTAACGATGAGTTCGGCCACGGTGAGGCATTTGCCTTGCTGATGAAGTCGGATCCAAAGTTGACGCGTGGACACAACGTACTCTGGATAAAGTTCTTTTTGACTGCTGTATTTTCAACAATGTACGTACGGGACCACCAGCGGCCCGTTTTTCACGAGGCGTTGGGTGTTGATCCTGACTGGTACGGACAAGAAGTGTTCAAAAAGACATCGGAAATAACCAAGCAGGTTTTTCCGATTACTTTGGATATTGATCACCCCAGATGGATGAAAGGTCTTAAGGGGCTGCGCAGCGCATCGTTAAAAGTTGCTAACGGTAAGCAGCGTGGTGGAATTGGTGGAACCGCCGAGAGAGTGGCGGGTATGGCGCAAGCAGCCTTCTACTTTGTTTCGGTCTACACCATTCCAGCCAAGAAGCACCAAGTGCCTGAAAGTACGAGATTGCAGCCTGCCTATTAGGTTTGGTTGTAAGTGATGACCCTTCGCTGCTTAAGATTTGTGGCGACGGGTCATTGGTTTTGCTTGTAGACGCAGTAGTAGTGAAGTAGAAGTAGAAGTAGAAGTAGAAGTAGAAGTAGAAGTAGAAGTAGAAGTAGAAGTAGAAGTAGAAGTGCTGCGAGCCAGACTTTGTCGGCACGACGTCCAGATCACACACTACTAGTCAAATGCTACTGAGCCCAAGAGGCTGCCCAAGGGTTAATCGAACTACCCAAACCACACTGTTATTAGCAAGCTCACCGAGTGGTTTCTCATTCGTGCTGAACGATCAGCAAACCTGTTTGTAATTATTTAACGAAAACATCATAAAAGGTATTGCGTAAAAAACTCAGAGGCATATAATTCGCCTCCTCGCAGCGATGCAGCGAACGGCTCCGGCGGTTCGGTGTTGGTCTACGAGGAACGCAGTAAAAACTTTCTTGTTCAGAAGGTTGCATTTCAAAAAGGTCTTGGGTATACTCCTCGGACTCGGCAGACACGAAGCATCATTTAGATGATTTGTCAAGAAGCCCGCTCTTTTACAATCGAATCAAGTAATTT
>JALZVU010000122.1 GCA_023301795.1 Granulosicoccus sp. | reverse complement strand
TCCACGCCCGCCGCTCTGACTTCTCCACATTGGCAATGCGTGATTCTTCAAACGATAGTGCTTTGTCTAGTTGTGTATTCATGATTTGTTTTTAACCTGCCCGCCGCTTGGCTTGAGTGCCCAATTGCTGTTCTGGCCGCTGCCTAGTCGTTGCATGAGCGCCCGCGAGTAAGCAGGGTTTGCAATGGTGTTACCGGCTGTTATGTGATCAAGGCGTGATGCTTTAGATTGAAGCCCTGATTGCATGTCACGCCGTACTGATTGAGGGTTGATAACCCGCATAGGCGTGCGTACTGACGATGCCATTGCACCGGCTGTAAATGCACCGGTTGAGAGTCCACCGGCAAGCCCCGCTGCCAATGAGTTGCTTTGATAGATGACAAAGACAATCACACCGCCCAGTATTGCCGACTCCAAAATGATGGCGATAGGAGAAACGATGCCCATTCCTGACATATCCGCACTGGCTATAAACGTGGTGAACATCAGTGTGGCAAAGCTCATGACCACCGATACAATCACCACGACCATGACTGAGTTCATCACCTGGGAAAACCACCCCGTGAACCACTTAGCAGTAGCAGGCCACAATGCGAACATCAGGTACAAAGGCCCAAGCGCCATCAGCACGGCAAACACTATTTTTTGCACTAGCAACGCACCACCGCCCAACAGCACAATAGCCACGCTGGCGACCATCAACACAACACCGCATAAGCCCCAGATGATTTTCGCGCCTACGTTGAACGTTCCCACCTCATTAACTTGTAGAAACGCCTGTTGCACGGTGGTTGCCGCTTCACCTGTCAGGTTGTCGAGCACCCCGTAAATGGTGGTAGCGCCTGACGTTCCGTTGAGTGCTTCTGCTAGCAGTGTTTCAAAGCCTACGAACATATCGACGATGTACGTGTTGTACAGATTGGCATTGAACGCAATAGCGCCAACCGCTGCCACCTTTAACGTAATCGCTATTAGCTGGCCTATCGGTTGACGGTTCACACCTAACAAGATGCTAAACCCGATAATCGTTATATAGATCAACATGCCCATGGTGACTAGACCAGACAACACCGCAATCAGGCGCGATATAGCAGGGAGCAAAAAGGCAGAAACCGCGTTTTCTACGGTACCCCCTATGTATTGAAATATTGCGATATCCATTTTAGAACGTCAACGGCTCAAGCTGTGTACCCTGTACGGCCGCCATGGAGCGAGCCGCAAATTCATTGCGTCGTTGCTCTTGTAGCTGCCTGTTCGCCTCCTGAACACCCATGAGCGCGTCGAGTTTCATCTGATTGGCGCTAATCATTGCGGTTTCAGACTGGAGCCGCGCTTGTAGCTCCGCTGTGGCTTTCAGGTCTTCAGTATTTTGGATTTGCTCCTGTAGCTGTGTGACTTGATCCAAGCGTGTAAGGGTTGTTCCAAACACGATGCCAATGTCTGAGGCGTCCTGCGCTAGCTTAATAACGCTGTACTCACACTCTGTGCGTAGTTCTATCGCATCAATCAGGGCGCACGAGTCAAACACCTTATTACTTTCAAAAATGTCTACCGCTGTGGCAGCAAGCCCCGCTTCGCCTGTTTGCAGTAGCTTTTCGTACGCGTCTTGCCAGTCGTCCGGTAGTTTATGGTTTTCCATGGGGGTTGTTAACGTGTCGGCAAACCCCTTGTATTCAGTGATTGACGCGTATGTGTCTTTTAACTGGTTATATTGATCTTTCATGTCGTCGGTTTGATCTTTCCAGTATTTGATAACTTTGAAGTATTCAGCCGCACGCTGAACGATTCCGGCAATGTCTACCGTTGGTATTCCTGAGGCGCCAGCGGTGACAGGCAGTAGAAGTGCAGTAACTAAAATGATGGGCTTTTTCATGATGCTATTTTTTCCAGTAGTGGCATTGAGGGGGGTTGTGTGCTGACCAGTGCCGACATGTCCACACCGGTAAGGTCAAGCTTTGCAACGTAGCTAGTGGCACCTTGCTTGACCAAAAACATACGACTGTCTTCACCAAAGTTTTTAATGATTTGGTATTCCATCTCGGTAAGCCCGAACCCGTCCACGTATTCATCACGCCGCCCTGCCACGTTGGGCAAGTAGATAGAGGTTGCAGTCTGTTCTGTGAGCTGTGCTGATATGGCGCTATTGAGAACCGTTGAGGGGCTTTGAGTGGCAAAGATGAACACACCATTTTTCTTTCGTATCGTGGCTAGTGTGTCCGCTGCCCATGGTCGAAACGCATCGTCGTTAAGGTACTTCCAAGCCTCATCCATGGGAATCAACAACCGCCGCCCGTCCATGACGCTGTTGAGCTTGTGCAATAGGTACATGGTTATCGGCGTGCGGGTATCCTCGTTATCCAGGAAGTGAGTCCCGTCAATGCCGACGTTCACAGCAACATTGAAATCTAGCGTGTCTGTCTCATTGTCAAACACCCAGCCCAGCGCCCCGCCCTTGCACCACACTGATAGACGCTTGGATATAGAGTTTTCTTTGTCACCGGCTTGGGTGATGTTCTGCAATAGAACGCTGAATCGTCGATGCTCAAAAGGCAGCGTCATCACGGTATTGATAGCGCTGGCAATGCGCCGTTCGTCAGCAGTGGTAATCGTCTGATTGTTGCGTGTGCAGATATAGCGAACCAGCGTATTGTTAAACGCAACGTTTCCGGCCGTCGGCTCTAGCTGGCAGGGGTTGAACCCAGTGTCCGCGCCGTTAGCAAATTCAAAGTACCGGCCGCCCAGTGTTTCAATGCAGTTGCGGGCGCCTTGGTCTTTGTCAAAGTACACGCTTGAGAACGATCGGTTCCCCTTGTCATACTGCTGTGAACGCATTAACAGCGAGTTCATCAACACGGTTTTACCTCCACCCGTCTTACCGACTATCGCCGTACACGCCGGTAGCTTTTCGTCTGCCTGTTCTGAGCTGTTGCCGGACAAGTGAAAG
>JALZVU010000121.1 GCA_023301795.1 Granulosicoccus sp. | reverse complement strand
CATCTAACGCAGCCGTGAACTCGACAGTTGCGCCGCGGCCTGAACCAAATGAGTGCCTCAGAACCAGGCCGCGCCGCAACTGTAAGTTACGGCAAATGTTAGACCTCTCGTCAGCCTCATTCTGAGATTTGGCATTTTCTGGATTATCGCAAGTTCTAGATTCTCCATTGGTGTGAACGAGCACGGAAATGCATCGGTATTGAGATAGTTTGGACTATTGCAAAAAGTACAATAAAATGTACAATGCTGTTATGGACGAATTGAAGAACATCTCGTGGGGGGCTCAAGTTTCGAAGATTTGAAGAGTTTTCCTCCAGAAGCACGCAGTGGCATGGGATATCAGCTTCACTTGGTTCAAGCTGGCGAGATGCCAGATGATTGGAAAGCACGTGGCAATCTGGGAAAGGGTGTGACGGGTGTGTACGAAATTCGCCTTTCTGTAGAGCATAATATTTATCGAACAGCTTACGTTGCCAAGTTTGAGGGATACGTAGTGGTGTTGCATTGCTGGCAAAAGAAGACGCAGGCAATATCTGACTCAGACAAGGCCATTATCGTGAAACGATATCGCGAGGCAAAGGAATATTTTAATGAGTAGAAGAATCACCAAGGGTTCAGTATTTGACACGATTGAAGATGATGCTGGTGTGGCTGAGCAGCTAAAGATCAAGGCGGCACTGATGGACTGTATTCGCGCATATATAAAAGACAATGAACTAACCCAACAAGAAGCTGCAGATTTGATGGGAGTGCAGCGCTCTCGAATTGGCGATGTTTCAAGAGGGCACATCAGCGTGTTCTCTATTGATTCCCTCGTAGCGATGGCGGCAAGGGTAGGGTTGCATCCACTAAAATTTGCTGCGTAGAGGCCACAGTATTTTCTGTGGCGTATTAACTACCTATGTCGAGGTCTAACTGAGCCATGTAGCAAGCACTGGACAGCCAACCAGAACGTGGGCTCCGCCCACAACCTGTTCGTCTATCCAGTGTTCCTGATGGCAGATGTTAGCTTTCACTCAGATAATATTTTACTAGATCGAGAGTATGTGCGATCGGCTTCAAGAAATTCGGTGGAAAATTATGAAGTATCAGTTGATCCCGTAATGGGAGCGTGATATTCTTAGTACATGCGTGTAACAGCTAAACGGACTTTGCGAGAGTTCTGGACCTCAAAGCCACAATACTCTGATGTTGAGGACCCGATAACCGCTTGGCACGCAGTTTGTATTCGAGCGGAATGGCACGGGCCGAGTGATGTAAAAGAGACCTTTCGGTCGGCCAGTTTCGTGAAAAATAATGTGGTTTTCAATATTGCAGGGAATAAGTACCGAATCGTTGCAAGCATTGGCTATACACGGCAGGCACTGTTCATTAAATTTGTAGGTACACATAAACAGTATGATGCCGTCGATGTTGGGGGGCTCTGACAATGGATATACAACCAATTAAGACAGAGCAAGACTACGATCTTGCTTTGCGTACTATCGAAGAACTTTGGGAGGCAAAAGAGGACACCCCAGAAGGGGATAGGCTCGACATCCTGATAACGCTGGTAGAAGCGTACGAGCATATAAACCACCCGATTTACCCGCCTGATCCAGTTTCGGCTATTGAGTTTCATATGGATCAGAATGAATTAACTCGAATAGATCTAGAGGAGTACATCGGGACACGTGCACGAGTGTCTGAGGTGTTAAATAGAAAACGAGGATTGTCCATTGAGATGATTCGAAATCTACACGAAGGGCTTGGCATTCCACTTGAGTCGTTGATTGCAAGGCCCAAAGAATCCAGGGCATCGTAGCCTCAACTCATTAAACCCAGAGCTTATGCGTCCTGAAAGCTAACGAGGCGCATGGAGCTGACAGTTGACCCTGCTACCTTTGCGCTGCCGCTCCAAGGCGTCAGCCTCAACTGCGGCTAATGCGCGATGTTAGTCAGCAAATGCAAACCCTTTTTCGGGGGTAAGACTGACACCGCGCTTTTACTGATCAGCAACTGGGCAAAGAAGCTTCTTGCGATTAGAAACGCCCCGAATCGCCATAATATGTTCATTGGCTCCCAATTTCGATTGCCGGCGCTAAATAATGGTGGTATATATGCCACCATATGAAAATAGTTCTAGATACCAATGTGCTCGTAATGGCGCTTCGTTCAAGACGAGGGGCTTCGTTTCGTCTGCTGTCTGAGCTACCAGCGAAAGACTTTGAGATTGTGCTTACGATACCTCTATACACAGAGTATCAGGACGTCTTGTCTCGACCACAGATTTTGGAGTTGGGATACACCTCAAAAGACATAAACGAATTGACTCGATACTTAGCAAGCATCAGTCACAAGCAAGAGATTTACTATTTGTGGCGACCTTGGCTAAAAGACCCCAAAGACGACATGGTACTTGAAGCTGCATTCGCCTCTCAAAGCGAATACATCGTTACATACAATACGAATGACTTTGTAGGCAAAGGTATTGAAAAATCATTTGGCATCAAGCCCGTCAACGCCAAAGAATTTCTTATAGAAATAGAGAGAATAAATGAATGAGTACTATGACTGTAAGACTTCCAGAATCGCTACACGACCAACTTAAAGATTTGGCTAAGGCCGAAGGCATTTCTATCAATCAGTTCTTAGTCGTTGCAGCTGCCGAAAAAATGTCTGCACTTAAGACTGTAGAGTTTCTCGAGTCAGAGGCAAAACTTGCGAGTCGTAAAGGATTCAAAAGCGTGCTAAGAAAAGTCCCCGATGTTCAGCCAGATGAGGCAGATAGACTCTAAGATCTGATGTTGCTGTCTAACTTTTCCATGGAGTCGACATCGTGATTTTGTACTCCCTACGCTACCGCTCCAGTCGCACAAACTCACATGCAACTCATGGAGGATGTTGGTCGTCGCTGACTTGCTGCGTTGGGTGACATGGCTAAAGGGTGTGAGTGTCTTCGCAGAGTGGTAAAAAGCGCACTTGTAATACGGTATAACTGTAGTTATACTAGTTGAATGAAAACAGCCATTTCAATTCCAGACAAAATATTCGAGGCGGCGGAGCGCGCGGCGTCCAAGTTGGGCATGTCGCGAAGCGAGCTATACGTAAATGCAGTTCGGGAGTACGTTGAGCGTTATGGTCGAGAGGACATAACGGAGAAGCTCAACGAAGTTTATGAAAACTCTGAATCAAATGAATCCGAATTGGATCCTGCGTTATCGCAGATGCAGTCTGCTTCATTGCCGCGAGAAGAATGGTAATGAGGAGAGGAGAGATCTGGTGGGCGGACATGCCAGAGCCAAGAGGTTCAGAGCCCGGTTATCGTAGACCAGTGTTAGTGGTGCAAGACGACGCATTCAATCGTAGTAATATCAACACGGTGGTTGTGGCAGCGATCACATCCAACGTGTTTCTAGCCAGCGCTCCGGGTAATGTCCGTCTTGCCAAGCGTAGTGGGGGGCTAAGCAAAGAATCCGTGGTAAATGTTTCTCAGATAGTGACGTTAGATAAGGCGTTTCTCACAGAGAAGGTTGGGAGGCTTTCAGCAAAGCTGCAGCAGCAAGTAGACGAAGGATTGCGACTGATATTCTCTGTTTAAGGTTGTATCGACCAAAGTGCTTTGGTACGCGAAAGTAAGAGCCACGAGAAAATGTTGCGTAGGCAAAGTTGCAAGCCTTTGGTGGTCGCAAGGCATGTCCGTTTTTGCACGCTATTGCAATCGTGAATTATGTGGCAGAGGAAGCGACTCAGAGTTTCGTGGGCGACGTCTAACGGTGCCATGCAGCAAGCACTGGACAGTCAACCAGAACGTGGCTACGCCACAACTTGTTCGTCTATCCAGTGTTCCTGATGGCCGATGTTGAGGCTGTAGAAAAACCTGTTTAGCACTGTAATACGCAGTAAAATTGCGTCAACGCAACGTGGATTCACCTTATGCCTCGGTTCATCCCTTATAACTACCAGCAAGACACGATGTGTGGTGATCAATTTTGATGATCAGATCTTGCCTGGTACGTTTGAATACGCTCTTCATTATCTGATTGAGCATAAAGTTGATCTAACAGAATTTCATGTCGCTTACTGCAATACCCACGAAGGGCGTCCTGCTATTGATCCGGCCATTCTTCTCAAGATAATTCTGTTCGCGTATTCAAAAGGCATCACGTCCAGCCGTCATATCCAGTGGTGTTGCCAGAGCAACATTATTTTCAAAGCGCTGTCGTGTGACACCAGTCCTGATTTCACCACGATTGCTGCATTTGTCAGCGGACACTCCAGCGCAATTGTCAATCTGTTTGAACAGGTTGTGTTGATCTGCCATGAGCAAGACCTGATTGGCCATGACCTGGTAGCCATTGATGGCTGCAAGCTACCCTTCAATGCAGCCAAAGAATGGTCAGGCACTCTGGATGAGCTGGCACACAAGCGTGACAAGCTACGCGAACAGATGAACCGTAAGCTTGAAGAGCATAAAGCCAACGACAAACTACTGTCTGATGCTCAAACGCAAAAGCGTCAGCTCAAGTTTCAGAATACGTTTGATACCTTGCAGGCAGCTCATGACAAGGTTGCTGAGTTCTTGGAGAGCGCCACGCCTCGGCAAGGACAGGGAACCCGCAAGAGGGAGGTAAAAAGTAATATCACGGATAACGAGTCGTGCAAGATGAAAACCAGCAAGGGAACCGTACAGGGATACAACGGAATTGCCACCGTGGATAGCTTGCATCAGATCATTATTGACGCTGAAGCCATTGGAGAGGGACAGGATTCCAGTACTGGAGCGAATCGATGAGCGTTACAGGCGGTTGGGCATCAGTGAACATATCTATGCAGATGCTTTGACGGTAACAGCCGACACGGGCTATTCGAACAAACCTAATCTGACGTATCTGCACAGCCACGGCATTGATAGCTATGTGCCGGACAATCAATTCCGGCAACGCGATCCAGCCTTTGCAAAGCAGAAAGATAAACACGGTGAAAAGAAGCCAGTTAAAAAACAGAAAAAGCGATTGTTCAGTGCCGCTGACTTCAATCTTGACGTGGAGCATCAGCGTTGTGAGTGCCCTGCAGGTGAGTCAATTACCTTGGTTCGAAACGACAAGGATCAGCACGGGAATCACAAACTGTTTTTTGAGGCAAGGCAAAGTCAGTGTCGAGGATGCACACTCAGATCCCAGTGCATGCGTCGGCCGGAGGCGGTTGAGTCACGTAGCAGCCAAGGTCGTCAAGTGTCGTTCATCATCGCACCCAACACGGAAAAGTCAGAGCCGGTGGCGTGGATGAAAAAGCGGGTGGACAGCCCTCACGGTAAACGGGTGTATGCCGAAAGACTGGCGGTTGTTGAGCCGGTGTTTGGCAGCATACGGGCAAACAAAGGGCTTGATCGATTCAGTCTGCGAGGCAAAGAGAAGGTGAACGGGCAGTGGCACTTGTTTTCCTTGGTACATAACATTGAAAAGATACATCGCAATGCGGGTGAATCGAGAATGGCAGCAGGAAGTGTGAGATAAGAGGGGTAATGAAGATAAAACCCGAACTTACTCGATGTATATTCAGAGAAATGAAAAGGCCATAGATTTGATATATTGAAATTCACGCATCTGCACTGGCAGATCGGCAAAACGTTGTCGGGCTGGGGTGGGTTTTTCTACAGCCTCGTTAGGCAGCAGGACTGACATCTTGTAAAATGCATGTATGAAAATTATTCTTGTTCGTCATGGTCCACCCAAGTTCGACAATACAAAATACATAGAGTCTGCTGGGCTTCAGGAGGCTCTCGCAGAGTATGCAGAATCGGTAGTCACTGAAGAACCGAGACATGAAATTCCGGCACTGAGAGCGGGATCGGAAAGTCAGATTGCTGTATGCAGCGAACTGGTTCGTTCCCGATCATCAGCCGCCTTGCTGGGGTTCGGGGGTGTAACGGCATCACCCTTGCTGAACGAATCTTTGTTGCCTTACCCCGATGTTCTGCCATTCCGAATGCCATGGCGCATTGTTTTGGTGTTTTTTCGAATTGCGTGGTTGCTTGGGTATAAGCAAAACGCTCGGGGAATTAGAAAAGACAGACACCAAGCACGACAGGCTGGTGGCTGGCTTATTGATCTTGCTCAAACTCATGGTGAAGTTGTGGTTTTTGGTCATGGCATAATGAATCGCTTAATCGTAAAGCAACTGACGAATGATGGTTGGAACAATGAAATTACTTTTGGGCGGGGATATTGGTCGTACTGTGTCGTATCGCATGAACGCCAGGTGAAAGCGCAATGACAAATAAACATCTGTTGCATCAGTGCGAGACAATGCCGGATCACGGTGTATCCGTGGTGTTCGGCGAAGGCTTCGGCAATACTCGTTCAAATACGTGGCACTTGAATTTGACCCGTGAAGCAACCGAAGGAGATCTTGAGGAAAACAGTATTCTTGAAGAAATCGGAGAGTCAATATGGTCGCTTTGTGCAGAAGTGCGCTTCTGCCCATACTGTGGAGTTGACTTGCACAGTGAATCTACACCTGAACAGATTGAAACTAAAAATGAGAATGCAGATCCACAGTTTGGTGCTTTCGCCATGTTTGATCAGGAAAAGTGGTCAGGGCGGCTTCGGTAATCTATTGTAGAAGCAGGGCGGTGGTTACGATGCTCCGGCCTAACGGAGCCATGCGGTAAGCACTGGACAGCCAGTAAGAACGTGGCTACGCCACAACCTGTCCGTCTGTCCAGTGTTCCTGACGGCAGATGTTAGACCTACTAATGGATTCCCTAGCAAGAGTCTGGCAAGGTAACTTAGTTGGTTTCAGTTTCGGCCAATAGCTGTCATAGCGACGTTCATGAGTGTCGTCTAGCCGATTGTCTTAAAGTTTGAATTATAGGTAACTAAAAAATGGCTCAGATTAAGATATACGGTCTAAGAACTACTATTGACAGAGTTCGTGCTGAGCTTTCTGATTCGATTCATAAATCAGTTATGGTGGCCTTTGAATATCCGGTGGAGAAACGGTTCCACAGGTTTATAGCATTAGAAACAGGTGACTACATATTTCCAGCAGATCGCAGTGACAATTACATTGTATTGGAGATTAGTATTTTCGAAGGCCGTACCGTTGCAGCAAAAAAACACCTTATTCAGCAGCTATTCGAAAACATACCTAAAGCAACAGGTATTGCCAAAAACGACATAGAACTTACGATATTTGAGACGCCAAGAAGCAATTGGGGTATTCGTGGAATGGCTGGCGACGAACTATCACTCAATTACAAAGTGGAGGTATGATCGTCGTCTGTAGTAGGCACTTCGCGGACTCTATAGTGGGGTCGCATGTATCAGCGACGCAGGTCAAACGGAGCCATGCAGCAAGCACTGGACTCAGCCACATAACCTGGCTACACCAGAACGTACGTCAACCTCCAGTGTTACTGACGGCAGATTGTAGTCGTCTACCGAAACATCTTTCAAGATTCTCTATGTGCTATTGAATTCGTAGATAAGACGCCAGAAGCTAGGCTACTTTTCCAAATACCTCGACTAGAACGTCTGGACGTTGCATGGCAAGTTCAATTAATGACTTTGCTACTCCAGATGGTTCCCGGCGACCTTGCTCCCAATCTTGAAGTGTTCGTTTGGAGGCGCCGAGTAGGGTGGCGAACTGCGCCTGAGATAAGCCGGTCTTTTGACGGGCTGCAGCTGCGTCAGGAATATAAACTTTGTGCTCTCGGGTGCGCTTGTCTGCCATCATTTCGCGCACAGATTCGAGCAACTCGGATCCAAGATCACGTTTTGCATCACGCTCTTTAAGTTCTTTAGCAGATTTCTACACTTCTCAATTTCCTCACGAATACTATTAAGCACTTGATTGAGAATGTTCTCCTTCACACTCTTGGCATATATCAGTAATAGCCAGACTTCACCGAGTTCGTTTCTGTTGTAGTAGATAACTCTGACACCACTGCGTTTTCCCGATCCAGAGCGTGACCATCGTACCTTTCGAACTCCCCCTGTTCCTGGTACAACCGAGCCTACCGTCGGGTCAGCTGCCAGTTATGCTATGAACTCCAGTCGCTCAGCTTCTTCCCAGTATTCTGATGAGAGTTTCGCAAATGATGGGATTTCGACAACTGTCAGCATTCTGCTACTATACGGCTATGCCGTACAGCGTCGATAGGTATTTTGGAAGAGGCGTGGTACATAAGTACGTGAATTTGAGCAACAAGTTGGAGTACGATAGAAAAATTTAGCGACGACGTTTAACTGAGCCATGCAGTAAGCAATGGACAGTCAACCAGAACGTGGCTACGACACAACCAGTTTGCCTATCCAGTGTTCCTGATAGCAGATGTTAGCCGTACCAACCACAGACTTTGTTGTAGAATAACGTCGGCAGCTGTAAGTGTGATTTCAACCCAACCGAAGCCGATCTTGGAGAGGAAAGATCATCCGGCTTATTAATGCTGTTAGATTGAGAAGAAGTCTCAGAGGAGAAAAGTACTATCGAACTCTCAGAATTCTCAGGCATAGTGTGGCGTATAATGTTTGCCGATCAATCAGAGCAATCCTGTGAGCCTGTCGGCTCTCCTATTGGTCGCTTTCATCATGATAAACAAGTCGCGCTATATACCTCGTGTACCAAGGAGGGGGCGAGCGTAGCAATAAAACGCTATGTGAAATCAGACGATCCAGAGCGCATCATTGTTCCTTTGCAGATTAATGCCGAACGTATCTATGATGTTCGAAATACAGAATTCTCGAAACGCGCGTCAATCGTGTGGCAGGACTGTATTGAAAAAGGTGAGCCTGCGCCAACTTGGAAATATTCCGATATTGCACGAAAAGCAGGGGCTCAAGGTATTCTCTATGCTTCGCGTTCAAGGCCCGACTTGACGCATTTAGTTTTATTCGATGTCACCGATGGTATTGTTATACAAGCTGGCAATGCAAAAGCTTGGTATACAAGCTCAGCACCTCAATGAGGTAGAGTCATCATGTAATTTAGGATAAGAGAACTAATTGACAGCAATACATTCAATAAAGCTATTCAAAGGTATTGCGAAACGCTTCAATGACAGCAAATGAAGCTTTCCAAGCGTAAGTGTGACAGATCCTACGGTGGTAAAGTTAGTGTGTACTCACACAAAGGTTGACGGCTAACAGAGCTATACAGCAAGCGTTGGGACCCTGCCGAATAAACTGGTTACGCCGAAACATGCGTCAGCCTCCAGTGTTCCTGATGGAAAATGTTAGACCTACCTGGAATAATTTTGCAAGTAGAATTCTGTCAAATCCTTGCATTTATACCGTTGTATGAATAGATGGCGAGTACAGTATTTGTGCTAGAAAAGAAGGGGGTGGACACCAACAACATTGATACGTTAACTCACTCACGCCTTCAGACAGCGAAAACCTGGTATTCGGATAGTCAGTGTTTTGCGGGCGTTATTGAAACGACTGTGTGAATTATGTTTTCAATAGTTCAGTAAGCAAGATTGTTTTTCATCCTTGAAAGATGCATAGAGGTGGTACTTAATGGAATTGGCAATTTTCTTTCTCACTTATTAATGCTCCTGATTCATCCCTACACTCAGGAATTGACCAGTCCCTATTGAAGAGGTTGAACAATGATATGGCCGCCACTATTGCGAAGACTATAAGCCCATATTTACAGATTTTTATCAATACTCGAGATCGTAATCGTCGACCTATGAAAATAGTAAGCAGGCATACTATAAAACCGATACCAGAAGCTTCGAGTAAGTAAAAATCCCAAACAGCTTTCACGTGATTCCAGTCGATGTTGATTGCAGGGCTCTCCGTGTTGAATAGTTGAACGTGTTAGTGATATTGCTAAAACACGCTTAGTATAGTGCTTGTGTGGTGTGTTGCAGCTTTAAACTTTGGTAACAAGCCGATATTCAAGAATCTTCAAATTTAGTATTAGCGACGCAGGTCTAACGCAGCCGTGTGGTAAGCACTTGACCCTGCCACACAATCTGGCTACGCCAGAGCATGCGTCAGCCTCTAGTGTTCCTGATGGCAAATGTTAGGCATATGTGGATTTACCAAGCGGGCCTTGACCAACGAGCTTATTTTGAATGAGTTGGCAGCTTAGTTTTGCAGGAGAGGGGTATTAGGGTGGTTCAGTTATATTTCGACTATACATTGGAAGATTCTGAGTTGTCCAAGCTGGATGAGATATTTATGCTTGGCTATGATGTGTGGGCTGATGGTATAGCAACAGAGGCGTACTTAAAGGGTTGTCGTGCTAGCAGGAAATATCATCAAGGCACTTGGCATGCCCTCGAGCAGGAGGGAGAAATTTTATCAGCGCTTATCTTGTACGACAATGGATTCAATCTGCCAGGTGGATCGTATGGTATTGGCTCTGTTGCAACCTTACCAAAACTTCGTAAGACTGGATTGGCATCGAGACTCATGCGACATGTCATAGACAATGCAGGTTCGCACGAGACGTCATCGTTCTATCTGTTTTCAGATATTGATATGTCGTTCTATGAGAAGCTCGGGTTTGCTGCTGTGCTGAATCGTAAGAGTGAGGGACTGATGATAAGAAGTGGCAATAATCGCAAAGGTAATTCACATGCTTCGGAATCGATAGATTATTTCTAAGTCGTAGATCGATGCCAATGGCATAAAAGCGAATTGAAGATTATGTGCACATTCCTAACAGAACCATGCAGCAAGCATTTACTCCTACCGTACAGGCTGGCTTCGCCAGAACGTGCATCAGCCTCCAGTGTTCCAGATGTGCGATGTTTGACCTGCTGTTGGGCTCATTGGCGAGAGCCTGTAAATGTAAAGCAGTTGCACTGGATTCTGTCACACAACCTGATTACGCTAGAATGCGCGTCAGCCTCCAGTGTTCCTGATGGCAGATTTCAGGCAACAAGATTGAGATCTTGACATAGTCAGATCTTTGTATTAATTTCGTACGCGCATGAATACTCAACGCAGCATTTTTATAAGCCTGAAACCGGTGGTTCTAAAACCCGCAGGTAAACCTGCGCGCGCATAGGCCCCGGCACTTCCATTTTCCAGCGGTCCTTAGTGACCTCTGGGATATTCTTGCACCGAAAGTCACAATCGATCGCCTTTACTGAGGATTACTCATGTTTGAAGGTTCTTTTGTGGCGCTGATAACGCCAATGACTGCTAATGGCGCTTTAAACGAAGCGGCATTGCGGCATCTAGTTGATTGGCACATCGATGAAGGTACGAGTGGGTTGGTGCCTGTCGGGACAACTGGCGAGTCACCCGTTTTATCGCAGGACGAGCATTTACGCGTAATCGAAATTGTTGTGAAGCAAGCTGCTGGCAGGATTCGAGTGGTTGCAGGCTGTGGGTCGAACAACACCGCTGAAGCCTTGCGATTTCATGAGCACGCGTTTCAAACGGGCGCAGATGGGGCGCTGCACGTGACAGGTTATTACAACAGGCCAAGCCAAGAAGGTATTTATCGGCATTTTGCAGCGTTAAGCAGATCGAATGAGCTTCCAATCATCGTTTACAACATACCTCCAAGGGCTGTTGTAGACATCACCGTTGAAACAATGGCACGGATCTCGAGGTTGCCGACAGTCGTTGGTGTGAAGGATGCAACTCAGGATCTTGCAAGGCCTGGACTTGAGGCATTACATATTCTAGAACCATTTGATTTCCTGTCAGGGGAGGATGCAACGGCAGTGGCTTACAATGCTGCCGGTGGTAGGGGCTGTATTTCAGTCACCGCTAACGTGGTGCCTGGGTATTGTGCTGAAATGCAACAGGCTTGTTTGTTAGGAGACTTTCCAACAGCAATGGCTATACAGCGTAAACTGATGCCACTCCATGCTGCACTATTTGCCGAACCAAGTCCGGCTGGGGTAAAGCACGCTTGCTCTCGAATCGGGTTGTGTGATGATCATGTACGACTTCCGATTGTATCGGTATCTGAAACCACGAAACAAAGTATTGACTCAGCGCTGAGGGCTTTGGGGGTAGCGCAATGATGTATGCAGGTATCAATGTTGCTGCTTAACATAGCCATGCAGCAAGCACGCGCGTTGCTATTAAACCCAGCTAGGCGCACATGCGCTTTGGCCTCCAGTGTTTCCGCTGGCAGATGAAAGATCTACAACTGTCGGGCTTTGGGGCAGAGATTCACGAAGCTGAACCCATAGCTTCCAGTTTTGGCCAACTGTAGCCCTTTAAGAACTTTGCTATCATTTTCATTAGTTAATTATCGTGGAGACAACGTAGTGTCTTGGGAACTCGCAGAACTGAACGTCGCAACTCTCGTTGCTCCATTGGATTCTCCAATTCTGGCTGAATTTGTAGCTGAATTGGATCGTATAAATGGAATTGCAGATCAGTCGCCTGGCTTCGTGTGGCGGCTGCAGTCTGAAGAGGGGAACGCAACTGATGTTGAACATGGTTTCGGCGACAGCGTTATCGCCAATGCATCTGTCTGGGAGTCGATAGACGCGTTACACCATTACATATATAAAACTGCTCATGCACAAATTATGAGTAGACGCAAAGAGTGGTTTGAAAGAATGACTAATTCATACACTGTTTTGTGGTGGGTTCCTAGGGGGCATCGCCCAACTCTTTGGGAGGCGCAAGTAAAGCTTGAATTGTTACAAGCGAAAGGCCCAAGTCCTGAAGCATTTACGTTCAAGACGTGTTTTCCAAAGCCATCTGAGGAAGAGTCAAAACAGACCCTGTCATTTGACGACGAGTGTCCTGCCCTCTAGTGTATTCTTCGGGCACTTTATGTCTGAAAAATTGGCTAAGACAATGATCAGTTGGCAAACTGATGGAACTGTTTGGTTGTGTATAACAAGATTTACGGAGAAGTCGAATTGGTGGAAGAAAAGTACATTCTAAAGAAAGTAGATATCGAAAATAGTGAAGGGCTAAGTAAGCGGCATTTTTTGAATGCCAATGCGCAATGTACCAACAAGTCTCTTGGTGATGCCGTTGGGTTGACTGGATTTGGCTTTCATATAATGGAGGTACAGCCAGGATATGATTCTACTGAGCATCACTTTCACTATAATGAAGACGAATGTCTCTATGTTCTGTCGGGAGAGGGAACCGCAATGATTGGCGAAGAAATATTTTCTGTGTCAGAAGGCGATTTTTTGGGCTATCGAAAAGGAGGCATGGCTCATTCGTTGAAAAATACGGGAACAAATGTGCTTAAGTGTATTGTGGTTGGTCAACGACTTGAGAGTGATGTTGTGGATTATCCTAACCAAGCAAAGCGTATTTTTAGAACCAAAGGGTTGAGTTGGAAGGTAGTTGATTCTGCCAACGTTACTGATCGACCGACACCCGTCATAAAGGAGGTGGGCAGCGCGTAACCTGTAGGTGTCGTAAGTCCCAGCCCGGATTATCCATGAATACACCACAACTTCCACCACTCTCATTTTTTCCTGTAGCGAATTCTACTCAGGCTGGGCGCCCCCGACTGGGCGCCCCCGACTGCGCGTCCCGGACGATTGACAATCACTAAATAATAAAAGTGATGTCATAGTTTCTCAAGGCGTTTCGCTCAGCACATATTGCCTGGATGGGTTAGAGCTGCATGTAACGAATCCAAAGGTGATTTTTTGGTGCTTTGTTTTCCATGGAAATGCCGTCAGGGGCATCTGCCTCGGCCTTGGTTCTAGTGATTGTGTCTGTTGGAATGCAGCCTTATCTCGTCAATACACGCATCAGTATCAAGTGTTCCCGATGATGGTTGTCAGTTGAAGTTGTGCGCTGAGCCGGCAATCTCGATTGAGGATGGTGGTAGTGACGAAGCTTGCACATCTGATGCTATCCGAGGGTGAGACGCAAAACGCTCTGAAATATTGCAAGAAGTTAAGGAGTTTTTCAATCGAAAGGAAATGTGGGTGTTGTCAATCACCAACAGGCATGCCGGTTGAAATCTCACAAAATCTGATTGATACTGCTCCCATCCGTTTTGAATCATTCAAGTAGACGTAGCAATGAGTCACGATATAGCGTTTTTGCATACTGCGGAAGTTCATATACAAACCTTTGAGAAACTGGTTAAACAAGCTAATGCGTCTCTCAATGTTCATCATCTAGTTGATGCGACATTGTTATCTGATGCTGTAGCCAACGGCATTACCGATAACTTACGGGCGCGAGTTGTCGCTGCTATGAATGCTGCAGCTATTTCTGGTGTCAGAGTGGTTGTGTGCACATGTTCTACTATTGGTGGGATCGCTGAGAATGCTTTGTCAACTACGCCAACAAGATCAATGAGAATAGACAGGGCAATGGCGGATATCGCTGTTGAGAATAGTCAGAAGATACTTGTATTGGCTGCGGTTGATAGCACGCTAGCGCCGACGAAAAATCTCATTGATGAGTCGTCGGTCATGGCAGGTAATAACCCTGAAATCTACCTACGGTTAATTCCAGACGCTTGGCCGTTGTTTGAAGCCGGTAGGATGAATGAGTATTATGATTGTATTGCCGCTTATATCAATCAAGAAAGCAAGGGATACGATTGTGTAATTTTGGCCCAGGCCTCTATGGCTCCTGCGGCAAAGAGGTTCGACGGAAGTAAGATCTTAGTACTTGCAAGCCCGTATCCCGGTGTCAGATCGGCAATCAGCTTTCTTGATAAGTAGCAACTGATCCTGAGGGTTGTGTTCCTGTTAGCAAATGTCAGGTGACACTATCAGCATCCTGTAAAATATCAGCATGAAGATTCGTCTTGTTCGCCACGGTTCGCCCACGTTTAATCACCAACGGATGGTCGAGCCCAGAGGACGTCAGCAGGTAATCAGTGAGTATGCTAGCTCAGCTGTCGCTGAGCTGCCTCATCATGAAATGTTGGCGTTGAAACCAGGAGTGTCTAATGTCTGAAGCCAACTCCAGCTCTGCGTTTGTCTCTGCCAACTATGTCAATGCGTTGCTGAGGGAGTTTGCAGAACAGGGGTTGGACCCTGCTTTCATTCTTGCTGAGCAGCAAGTTGATATGGCAGACGTGCAAAATACGGGTTGTCTGGATGCCGCTCATTTTGGCAGGCTTTTTCAAGCCGCAATAGTGTTTGCCAACAATGAGTCCTTGGGTATGGTGAGCGTGGGGCCTGTCATGGTAGGAACGTTCCGCATGATGTGTCTGTCTATCATTCATCGTCCGTGTTTGACTAGCGCTGTTCGGCGTGCCGGTGAATTCCTTGATGTTTGTCAGAGCGCAGGACTCAAGCCAGCATTGATTGAGCTCGATCACCACTCAGGTGTAGGCTTTGCAGCCGTGGCCAGAGAGCCGCGTTCAGCTGCTGAGATTCTTGGTTTGCAGAACCCGGTTAAGATAAGAACAACGCTCTATCTTTGGCACAGTTTGCTGAGCTGGCTTGCGGGTCGTAATTTGCCGCTTAGGGCGGTGTATTTCGAATTTGACGAACCAGAACGTTCAGAGCCTTGGCGTAAGATTTTCTCTTGTCCTGTTATTTTTAACGGGCCGTGTTCAATGCTCAGTTTTGAGGCGGGCGCTCTTGGCTCACCCAATATTCAGAACGAGGCATCGTTGGCTGTGTTTCTGAAATATTCGCCTTACCGTCTCATAGTGCCGTCGTATTATGATCAAAAGCTCAGTGATCGAATACTGGCCTTGTTTGGTGATGATTTCAGGCAACCCCTGCCTACTGCTCAAGAAGTAGGCCAGCAACTGGGTATGTCGTTAAGTACCTTGCGGCGTCAGCTAGGCGAGGAGGGAACCTCGTTTCAGCGGATCAAAGACGAGAGCCGGCGTGATGCTGCCTGTCAATATCTGGCACGCGCTGAGCTTTCGCTTTTGCAAGTATCAAGCTTGCTTGGGTTTGATGAATCCAGTGCCTTTTTTCGTGCATTTAAGAGATGGACTGGGAAAACACCATCAGAATATCGTGCAGATTTGGCAGCATCGAGGGATGTTTGATAGCCCCACTCTGGTCAATGTGGAGCTTCTGTTTTGTTTCAGGCATTTTTAGTGGGCGATTACGGTATGTAGTTGCAATGTGCAAAAATATTTAAGCCATTGAAAATGCTGAATAATTTATTGCTGATTTATTAGTTGAACGAAATTGTCAGTAAATCAGACGATTTTGGATATTGAGACCAGCCACTGGATGGCCGACACTACAGGCACTACTCGCTAATGGTTAATTTGAGCATGCCGACTTATAACCCGCCGCTACAAGATATCCGCTTTGCCATGCGCGACGTGCTTGATTTTGATGATCACTATGCGCAGCTTCCATGCGCTGAGGACGCGGATCCTGAGACCGTGGATGCCATTCTGGAGGAGGGCGCAAAATTCGCACGCGATGTGCTGTCGCCTCTAAATGCTGTCGGTGATGCCCAAGGATGCACGTGGGTCGATGGTGATGTGAAGACACCTGATGGATTTCGAGAGGCCTATCAGCAATACGTCGAAGGTGGCTGGCCTTCTATGGCTCAATCGCCCAAGCTGGGTGGGCAAGGCTTGCCTGAATCGCTGGGTACCGTGCTGTCGGAGATGAACGGCACGGCCAATTGGTCATGGGCGATGTATCCAGGTTTGTCCCACGGAGCCATGAATACCCTGGCTGCGCATGGAACCGAGGAGCAGCAACAGGCCTATCTGAGCAAGCTGGTCTCAGGCGAATGGACAGGCACCATGTGTCTAACTGAATCGCATTGTGGTACCGACTTGGGGTTGTTGAAAACCCGAGCAGAGCCCAATGAGGATGGCAGTTTTGCCATAACGGGCCAGAAGATTTTCATATCTGCGGGTGAGCACGACATGGCAGACAATATTGTGCATATCGTGTTGGCGCGTCTGCCGGGTGCGCCAGCGGGTACTCGCGGCATCTCTCTATTTATCGTACCTAAATTTACACTGAATGCTGCTGGCGATACGGAAAGCCGCAATGCGGTTAGCTGTGGATCCATCGAACACAAAATGGGGATACACGGAAATGCCACATGCGTGCTTAATTTTGATGGTGCAAAGGGGTTTTTGATTGGCCAGCCTAACCGAGGGCTGAACTGCATGTTCACTTTTATGAATACGGCGCGTATTGGTACTGCTATTCAAGGTCTGGCGCACACAGAGCTGGCGTTCCAGGGTTCTCTTGCGTATGCACGAGATCGCTTGCAGATGCGTTCACTGTCGGGCGCTGTGAATCCGGAAAAAGTCGCGGATCCAATCATCGTGCACCCTGATGTAAGACGCATGTTGCTGACGCAAAAGGCGTTGGCTGAAGGTGGTCGTATGTTCATCTACCGATGTGCTCAGCTGGTGGATATCGCCCACACAAGCCCATCAGATGAGGCACGTGCTACTGCCGAAAAAGAGTTGGCGTTGTTGACACCTATTGCTAAGGCGTTTCTAACCGAAACAGGTTTTGAGGCCGCTAATCTAGGATTGCAGGTGTTTGGTGGGCACGGCTATATCAAAGAGTGGGGCATGGAGCAAAACGTGCGCGATGCCCGTATTGCCATGATCTACGAAGGGACTACAGGCATTCAGGCTCTTGATCTGCTGGGTCGCAAGGTTCTGGGTTCTCAAGGGGCTTTGTTGAAAAACTACACCTCTCAGATCCAGCAATTTTGTGCTGAGCACGCTGATGAGCCACGTCTAAAGCGTTATTTGCAGCCTTTGACGCGTGTGAATGCCGAATGGAATGATCTGACCCAACGGATCGGTATGGCGGCATTGCAAGACAAGGAAGAGGCAGGGGCGGCATCGGTCGACTACTTGATGTACTCAGGTTACGTTGTCATGGCCTATTTCTGGGCACAGGCAGTGGTTGTGGCGCATCAGCAATTGGAAGAGGGCCGTGGAGATGTGACATTTTTACGTGCAAAGCTGTTTACCGCTAGGTTCTATATGGAGCGCCTACTACCTCGAACGCATTCGTTAGCGGCCACCATGCTCTCGGGAGCGGAAAACCTGATGGATCTGGATGAGGCCCACTTTGCCTTGTAGGTGACAACGTTAGCTCAACCGGTCCTGTTGTTCTCTGATGGCAGGCAGCAATGATATGCTGATATAGTCAGTTACTCAGCATAAAACCTTAGTGCAACCTACGTTCATTCTCTGATATCTAGTGATTGATTGATGTGTTGCCAAGGTGATTCGTCCAACAATACAACCCCAAGGACTATATGCCCATGCTTCATGCAGGACCGGCGTTCAAGTTATCTCGTGAAAACGACATTCTTCATCTCAGCTTTGATACCGAAAACGGTAAAGTCAACATATTCGATCGTGTGGCGCTCAAAGACTTTGGTGAGGTGGTGGCTATTGCTGAGGCGCAAGCAGGTGTTAAGGGACTGTATTTAACCAGTACTAAATCGGTCTTTGTGGCAGGTGCGGATATCACCGAATTTCTGGACTATTTCGCATCACCCGAAGAAGTGCTACGTACCATGCTCAACGAAGTGAACGCCATGTTCAACCGCTTCGAGGATTTACCGTTTACAACGGTTGCCTGTATTAACGGTGAAGCACAAGGCGGCGGATTTGAAATTTGTCTGGCAGCTGATTTTCGTATTGCTGCGCCGACTGCCCGTATGGGTTTGCCCGAAGTGAAACTCGGCATAATGCCAGGTTGGGGCGGCTCTGTTCGTTTGCCCAGGCTTATCGGCATGGACAATGCGGTTGAGTGGATGTGTACCGGTTCTTCAAAGAAGGCAGCGGTGGCGCTTGCCGATGGGGCCATAGATGCAGTGATACACGATGGTGATTTGGTTAGTGCCGCACATAGCATTATTAACCAGGTGAACGATGGCAAAATTGATGTTGCTGCCCGACGTGCTGTCAAAACTCAGCCGGTTTTATTGTCTGATCTGGAGCGCACCATGGCGATTGAATCGGCCAAAGGTGTTGTTGGTGCCAAGGCCGGCCCACATTACCCGGCGCCGATGACCATCATCAATACGATTGCAAAGCACGCTACCAAGGCGCGCGCAGAAGCCCTACCGTTTGAAAGTGATAGCTTTGTTAAGCTTGCCAAGTCGGATGTTGCTGAGTCGCTAGTGGGTATTTTTCTCAACGATCAAGGCCTTAAGCGAATTGCCAGAGGTCAGGCAAAGGCTGCAGGCCCGGTAACTCAAGCTGCAGTGTTGGGTGCTGGCATTATGGGTGGCGGTGTTGCCTACCAATCTGCGTCTAACGGCGTGCCTATTATCATGAAAGATATTAGGAACGAAGCTTTAGAGGCTGGGCTGGACGAGGCTGGAAAACTTCTCAAGAAACAGATGCAGCGTGGAGCGCTGAAGCCAGAAGCGATGGGTGGCATTCTTAACGCTATCCGGCCTGCTTTGAGCTACGGCGAGTTCGGTGACGTTAGCCTTGTTGTTGAAGCGGTTGTTGAAAACCCGAAGGTCAAGATGGCGGTGCTGGCGGAAGTAGAAGCACACGTTAGCGACGACACCATTATCACCACGAATACCTCCACCATATCGGTTGATCTGTTGTCGTCGGCTTTGAAGCGTCCAGAGAATTTTTGTGGCATGCACTTTTTTAATCCAGTGCATCGTATGCCACTTGTTGAGATCATTCGCGCAAAAACGTCTTCGGAGAAGGCAATTGCCACCACAGTGGCTTATGCGCAAGCAATGAAGAAGACGCCCATTGTGGTTAATGATTGCCCGGGTTTTTTAATTAATCGCATATTGTTTGCCTACTTTGGCGGCTTTAGTAAGTTGATTGCAGATGGGGCTGAATTTGTTGGTGTTGATAAAGCTCTGGAACGTTTTGGCTGGCCTATGGGGCCTGCGTATCTATTGGATGTGGTGGGTATGGATACCGCCAAACATGCAGCCGGCGTTATGGCTGAAGGCTTCCCTGATCGCATGGCGAGTGAGAGTAATACTATTATTGATGCCTTGTTTGAGTCTGAGCGCCTTGGCCAGAAGAACGGCAAGGGCTTCTATCTTTATGAGGCGGATCGAAAAGGTAGGCTGCAGAAGTTGCCTGATGCGTCAGTGGGTACTGTTGTCGCGAGTGTTCAGAGTAGTCCCAGCGATTTCTCGGCCGAAGATATGGTTGATCGTTTGATGATTCCCCTGTGCATAGAGGCTGCCCGCTGTCTGGAGGATGACATTGTGAGCTCGGCTGCAGAGGTGGATATGGGCCTTGTCTACGGCGTGGGTTTTCCACCGTTTCGCGGAGGCGCGCTGGCGCATGTCGATAAAATGGGTCTGGCCGCTTTTTGTGCGCGGGCTGATGAATTTGCGGAACTTGGGCCGCTGTATCACCCCACGCCTGCAATGCGGGAAATGGCCAGCAGCGGTGGTACGTTCCATAAGAAACAAGGGTCAAACATCGGAGAGAAATCATGAGCTATTCAGCACGTGATGTTGTCATTGTAGATGGTGTACGTTCACCGATGGCTCGTTCAAAAGGTGGCGGTTTTACCCATGTACGCGCTGAGAATTTGTCGGCAACTCTGGTGGATGCACTATTCAAGCGTAACCCGCAGGTGGACCGAGGGGATGTTGAAGATATTGTGTGGGGATGTGTTAACCAGACGTTGGAGCAAGGGTTCAACGTTGCTCGCAGTGTGGGTATTCTCGCTGGTCTGCCTAAGCAGGTAGCTGCACAAACCGTGAGTCGTTTGTGTGGATCATCAATGAGCGCATTACATATTGCGGCACAGGGCATCATGACCGATTACGGTGATGTGTTTGTGGTGGGCGGTGTAGAGCATATGCAACACGTACCCATGATGCATGGTATCGATATCAACCCGTCAGTGAGTCGTTATGCTGCCAAGGCCTCCATGATGATGGGTGTCACTGCAGAGATGCTTGCTCAGATGCATGGCGTCACCCGTGAGCAGCAGGATGAGTTTGCCTTACGCTCGCACAAGCGCGCGATGGCAGCATCGCTTGAGGGTCGCTTTGACAACGAGATCGTACCTATCGCCGGGCATGACGAGAACGGCGGATACAAGATGATTGATAGAGATGAGGTTATTCGCGAAGATGCCTCCCTTGAAGCTCTGGCATCGTTGCGGCCCGCTTTTGTTCCCAAAACAGGTACGGTCACTGCCGGAAGCTCATCGGCTATCTCTGATGGCGCATCGGCCATGCTACTGATGTCTGGCGAGAAGGCCATGAGTCTTGGTCTGTCTCCCATCGCTCGGATACGTAGTATGGCGGTCAGCGGTTGTGATCCTGCCATTATGGGTTACGGTCCGGTGCCGGCATCTAAAAAAGCGCTGAAGCGGGCTGGTTTGACGATCGACGATATTGATCATGTGGAGCTGAACGAAGCGTTTGCTGCTCAGTCGCTACCGGTTATGAAAGATCTGGGGTTGTTGGATGTTATGGACCGCAAGGTAAACCTTAACGGGGGCGCCATAGCGCTTGGGCATCCACTAGGTTGTTCAGGTACGAGAATATGTACCACCTTGCTTAACGTCATGCAGCAAAACGACAGTCAGCTGGGACTTGCCACCATGTGTATCGGCATGGGGCAAGGTGTTGCGACAATTTTTGAACGACTAAAGTAGTACAGGCTACGGTAGCCAGCTTACATCGCCCACACGCCATTGCGGTCCACCTTCGGGTACGTCCCCATGGTGTGTGAGGCGTGTTAGCGAGACGTTGCCCACATCAAAGCTGACACTGTTGCGCAGTGGCAGATCAAGGGCCATTTGCAGTGCTGCCAATATGGTGCCTCGATGAGCAACACAGACAATGTCTTTGCCACGATGAGCAGCCGTCATTCTGTCGACAAAGGACTCCACCCTATGGCGAAGCATGGAGAAGCTTTCACCATTGGGTGCCTGTTCTTCAGGTGGTAGCGGCCAGAATCCCAGGTAGGCGTCATCACGCAGGGCGAATAACGCCTCGTGCGTCAGCCCGTTATAGTCGCCAAAATTCTGTTCCACGATATCGGCATCCTCAATGATGTCGGCAGCCTTTGCGCCGTTGTCTATCAGCGCCTGCGCTGTTTGTTTTGTACGTTTGAGAGGACTGGTTACCCACAGTGCATCATGTGGTAATTTGGCCGCAACGCCTGTGAACAAAGGGACGTCTGAAGTATCACTATCAACGTCCAGACTGCCATACATGCGATGTGCTACTTCCGGTACGCGAGCATGTCTGATCCACCAGAAACGAGTAGCGTGCGAAGCTTTGGGTAGGCGGGCGAGTATTTTTTCGTTCATCAATCTACCTGGTAGCAGCGACACGCAGCGGGAGTACGACTAGGCAGTGTAAGGCCCAACCGTCACATTGCAAGTCTAATGCACAACCAGTAGGCCTACAGCTGATACATTACAAGACTTGTTCAGTTAGGTACAGGTGACGTCTTGCCGAGTCTTACTTCTGATAGCGCTTCACAGGCATTAACGCCGTTAGACCAACGCATAGCTGATGCTCAGGCCCAGCTTGTTGATCTGACTCGCAAGCTCATAAGCATCCCGACTATCAATCCGCCAGGTCTGGATTACGCTGCCGTGTGCGATCTGATTGAGCAGTTTCTTGTGCCCTACGGGTTCAAGGTTGAGTGGGTGCGTGCGATAGGTGCAATGGGGGACAGCGACAAATATCCGCGCTGGAACATTATTGCCAGACACGAAGGATCTCACCCTGGTGATTGTGTTCACTTCAATTCGCACACTGATGTGGTTAGTACAGGCGAAGGCTGGACGGTTGATCCGTTCGAAGGCGTAGTGAAGGATGGCAAGGTCTATGGCCGGGGTGCCTGCGATATGAAAGGTGGTCTGGCAGCGTCAATGATTGCCGCTATTTGCTTCGTTGTTGAACACCCGGATCACGCAGGCTCTGTGGAGATATCCGGCACTTGCGACGAAGAATCAGGTGGTTTTGGCGGGGTTGCCTATCTGGCTGAGCACGGATGGTTTGATCCTGCGCGTGTCCAGCATGTCATCATTCCTGAGCCCTTGAACAAGGATCGTATTTGTCTGGGTCATCGGGGCGTGTGGTGGGCAGAGATTGAGACACACGGGCATATCGCCCATGGATCCATGCCTTTTCTGGGTGACTGTGCAGTGCGGCATATGGGCGCGGTTATGGAGGCGTTCGAGACGAAGCTGTACCCCAGATTGGCCTTGCGCCGCACCGAGATGCCGGTGGTGCCGGAAGGCGCTCGTCAATCTACGTTAAATATCAATTCCATTCATGGCGGACTTGCAGAGCCTGAGGAAGGCTATACCGGTATGCCGTCAGCTTTGGTACCCGATCGGTGTCGAATGGTCATTGACCGGCGGTTCCTGATGGAGGAGCAGCTGGACGATGTCAAAGCCGAGCTGCACGATGTGCTGGAGACAGTGGGTAAGGACAGGGCGACATTCCGCTATGAGCTCAAGGAGCTTTTCTCTGTGTTGCCGACAATGACTGCGCGTGATGCCCCGGTGGTTCTGGCGGTGGCTGATGCAATACGTCAGCGTCTGGGCTCAGAACCACAATATGTAGTATCCCCCGGTACCTATGATCAAAAGCACATTGATCGCATCGGGCGATTACACAACTGTATAGCCTATGGGCCTGGCATTCTTGATCTGGCACATCAACCTGATGAGTATGTAGGGATTCAGGATATGATTGAGTCTGCACAGGTCATGGGCCGTACGCTGCAGAGCTTGCTGTTATCCTGATTGGCGGTGTGCTATTTCGCCCCCTGCGTTGCCAAACGGTTAGATTTACGATTTATTTATCGTTGTTTTAGGAGAAAAACAGTGAAACTGCATTATTCGATTCCTGCTCTTTTGGTAGCTGGACTAGTCTCAACTACAGCGATTGCAGCGCGTACTGATGTCACCATCGGGATGGCGCTTGAGCCGCCGAATCTTGATCCAACTGGCGGCGCTGCAGCCGCTATTGATGAGGTGGTGTACGCCAACATTTATGAGGGGCTTACCCGTTTTGCACCCGATGGCAGTGTGTTACCGGCCTTGGCTAAGGAATGGACGATCGAGAACGACGGAGCTCGCTATGTGTTCTCTCTGAACGAAGGCGTGACATTTCATGATGGTGCGCAATTTACTGCTGATGATGTGAAGTTCTCTTTCGATCGGGCTATGGCTGAGGATTCCACGAACGCGCAAAAAGTATTGTTTGCCAATATCGAAAACGTTGAGGTGGTCGATGAGTTAACCGTTGCCGTCAATATGAAACAGGCTGACGGTAGCCTGTTGTTTAATCTAGCGTGGGGTGATGCCATCATTCTGGATGAAGCCTCGGCGACGGATGCTGCTACAAATCCTGTGGGTACTGGCCCTTTCACCTTCGTTGACTGGGTGCAAGGTGATCGCGTGGAGATTGCGAAGAACCCTGATTACTGGGGTGAGCCTGTTCAGCTTGAGTCAGCTACCTTCAAATTCATCAGTGAGCCGACGGCGGCTTTTGCCGCAATTATGGCGGGGGATGTTGATGTATTCACTAATTACCCTGCACCAGAGAACTTGCCGCAGCTAGATGCTGATCCGAGATTCAGCGTGGTGCTGGGTTCTACAGAAGGCGAAACCATTCTTTCCATGAATAATGCATCTGCGCCACTCAACGATTTGCGGGTGCGCCAAGCTATATCGCATGCCATTAATCGCGATGAGATTATTGACGGTGCCATGTTTGGTTATGGAACACCTATCGGAACTCACTTTGCCCCTCACAATCCCGCTTATGTGGATCTGACTGCTCAATCTAATTTTGATCCGGAAAAGGCAAAGGCTCTTCTGGTCGAAGCTGGATTCTCCGAAGGTCTTACTCTGTCGCTCAAGTTGCCACCCCCCTCGTATGCTCGTCGTGGTGGTGAGATCATTGCTGCTCAGTTGCGCGATGTGGGTATCGATACAGACATCGAGAATGTTGAATGGGCGCAGTGGATAGAACAGGTGTTCAAGGGGCGTGATTTCGACCTGACCATTGTTTCGCACACGGAACCCATGGACATTGGTGTGTATGCCAACCCTGACTATTATTTTCAATACGATAATGCGGAGTTGCAAGAGTTGATGGCAGCCTTTAGCGTTGAGACAGACACAGCAAAACGTGATGAAATGCTGAGCAATGCTCAACAGATCATCGCTGATGACTACGTCAACGGCTACCTGTTTCAGCTAGCTAAAACAGGTGTTGCCAATAGCAAGTTGAAGGGGCTATGGGCAAATGCTCCAACCCAGGCAAATGATCTGACAGGCGTCTATTGGGAAGACTAAAAGCTATCGCGTTATTGAAGGTGCAAGCGCCGGTGCTGCCAGCCTATGTAGCTTTGCATGAATAACGTCAGTTGACGGCTTGTCTTCTATGTTTCGCTACATCATCAGGCGTTTAGGCTCGTTGCTTGCCACTCTTGTAGTGGCAAGCCTTATTGTATTTATCGTTATTGAGGTCGTGCCTGGCGATCCTGCATCGTTCATGCTTGGGCTTAATGCGCAGCCGGATACGATCGCGGCACTCAGAGCAGAGTTGGGGCTGGATGTGTCGAAAGTGCAGCGTTATCTGAGCTGGGTTTTTGGTATGGTTCAGGGCGATTTCGGGCAGTCTTATACCTATCGCACACCGGTTGCTGACATGGTCGGTGACAGGCTGTGGATATCGCTACCCTTGGCGTTGTACGCACTGGCGTTGTCCACGCTTATTGCGTTCCCTGCAGGGATATGGGCTGCAAGCCGGCGCGGACGTTTCGCAGACTCTGCCGTTATGGGCTTTACGCAACTGGGAATAGCGGTGCCTAATTTCTGGTTTGCGTTGATTCTTGTGCTGGTTTTCGCTGTTAATCTAGGATGGTTTTCCGCTGGAGGGTTTGTTAGTTGGGACGCTGGTTTTTTTGCGTCGATGAAATCATTAACACTGCCCGCTGTTGCGTTGGCGTTACCGCAAGCTGCGATCCTGACACGGGTCATGCGCTCTTCACTGCTGGATGTTATGGGTGAAGACTACATGCGTACCGCTCGTGCTAAAGGGCTTAGTGAGCGGCAGGCACTTTTGCGACATGCATTACGCAACGCGCTTATCCCTGTGCTCACCATTATTGGTTTGCAGTTTTCATTTTTGATTGCCGGTGCGATTATTATTGAAAATGTTTTCTTTCTTCCTGGGCTTGGAAGGTTGATTTTTCAGAGCATTGCTCAACGTGATCTGATAGTTGTCGAAAGTGTCATTATGTTGTTGGTGTTTGCGGTGGTTATTGTTACTTTTCTGGTTGATATCGCCTATGCGTGGGTGGACCCGCGGCTTCGTCATGGAGTCCGATAGACTATGAGGTGTAGCCAAGCATGAACTGGCGAAGCGTGGTGCCGGGCGCCTTTCTGCTTGTCGTTGTTATTGTTGGCGCGCTATGCAGTTTTATCTGGACGCCGTTTGATGTGGCAGGACTGGATATCCGCAACAAGATGCAGACCAGTAGCGCCATTCACTGGTTGGGCACAGACCATCTTGGTCGCGACATATTATCGATGCTGATGGTGGGTGCCCGAACCTCGTTAGCTGTGGCGTTAGTCGCTGTTTTTATCGGTATGGGCGTTGGTGTTCCCTTGGGGCTGTTCGCGGCTGCACGTCGTAACAGCTGGGTGGATGAACTCATCATGCGTGGCAATGATTTAGTTTTTGCTTTTCCCGCACTGCTTATAGCCATCATGATTACAGCGGTGTTTGGTCCTTCCGCTATTAACGCCATTATTGCCATCGGCATTTTCAATATCCCGGTGTTTGCGCGTTTGACTCGTGGAGCTGCCATGAGCTTGTGGACACGCGAGTTCATCATGGCGGCACGTGTTGCTGGTAAGGGAGAGCTACGGATCTCTTACGAGCATGTACTACCCAACCTGACTAACCTGCTTATCGTACAAGGCACTATTCAATTTTCTCTGGGAATTCTGGCCGAAGCCGGTTTATCGTATATCGGGCTTGGCGCGCAGCCGCCTATCCCGAGTTGGGGGCGTATGTTGGCCGAGAGCCAGACGTTGATTACGCTGGCGCCGCATCTTGCTTTGTATCCAGGTCTTGCCATCGTCTTTACTGTGTTGGGCCTTAACCTGCTTGGTGATGGTTTGCGAGACTGGTTGGATCCGAGGCTTCGTCGTGAGCGATAACACTGAATCGCTGCTTCGTCTTGAGGGCGTGAATCTAGCCATTCATGGCAAGCCCATTTTGAATGATGTGTCGTTTGAGCTTAAAGCCGGCCAGACGCTAGGCATCATTGGCGAAAGCGGATCGGGTAAATCCATGACTGCGTTGGCCATCATGCAGCTTCTTCCGCGTGGCTCTACGGTGTCTGGCAGTATTCACTTCGCGGGTCATGCATTGCATGAGCTTGCTGAGTCTGCGTTATGTGAGCTGCGCGGAAGCGATATCGGAATGGTATTTCAAGAGCCGATGACAGCGCTGAATCCTGTAAAGACAATCGGTGACCAAGTGAGCGAGAGCGTACGCTTGCATCGACGCGTGAGTCGACGTGAGGCAGACCTCATTACCCTGAAAACACTGGAGCGCGTTGGGCTGCCTAACGAGCAATTCCCGCTATCGCGTTATCCGCATGAGCTTTCGGGTGGTCAACGGCAACGCGTTGTGATTGCAATCGCAGTTGCTTGTAAGCCCAGACTGTTGATTGCCGATGAACCTACCACTGCACTTGATGTAACCACGCAAGCCGGTATCCTGGCGTTGCTTAAAGAGCTGCAAGCACAAGAGCAGCTTGGGTTGATCCTGATCACACACGACCTTGCTGTGGTATCGAGCATGGCTGATGACATCGTGGTGATGAACAAGGGAGGTGTTGTGGAGCAAGGTGAGTTGTTGCAGGTGTTCAAAGCACCAGCAGATGACTACACGCGAATGTTGTTTGCAGCTTCTGCGCTTACCCAAGTGAAACGCAAGCCTATAATTCGCGACGCCAACGCCAACGCCAACGCCAACGCCAACGCCAACGCCAATATCAATACCCAAGCTGACATTGTTCATCCATTGTTGAGTGTCAGTGATCTGGTGTGTGAATATGTTCTACCGCGCAAACGCCTGTTTTCATCGCCAGGCAGTTTCCGGGCCATAGACAAGGTGAGCTTTGAGGTTCATGCCGGTGAGAGTATGGGCCTGGTGGGCGAAAGTGGGTGTGGTAAATCTACGCTTACCCGGGCTCTGCTCGGGCTTATGTCGTTGCATTCAGGCACCATCACGCTGGCAGGGGAGTCGGTAACCGCGATGCGACAAGTATCCAGCAGCGCCCGTCAGCTTATGCAGGTGGTATTTCAAGATCCGTATGGTTCATTCAATCCACGTCATAAGGTTGGGCGCCTTGTGAGTGAACCATTGCATGTGCTTGATTACAAGCCAGGCAGGGCTGAGGTGCTGCGCAGAGTGACTGATGTTTTGAGCAGTGTTGGTATGCGCCCAGACGATTGCGACAAATATATTCATGAATTCTCAGGTGGGCAGCGTCAGCGCATAGCTATTGCCCGTTCACTGATTGTAGGGCCAAAAATAGTGATTCTGGATGAGGCCGTATCCGCTCTTGATGTGTCGGTCAGGGCGCAAGTGCTTGAGTTGCTTGATACATTGGCCGAAGAACAAGGGCTTGCCTACTTGTTCATATCCCATGATTTAAGTGTGGTGCAACGAGTGACGGATCGCGTTATGGTGATGCGAGATGGTCAGATTGTGGAGCGTGGGTACACCGCTGATGTGTTTGCCGATCCGCAGCATGCCTATACGCAAGCATTGATAAGTGCAGCGCCTGTGCTGAATCTTGATTAATAACACATGATGATAGATTAGCTTATGAGTAATCGTTGGACAGTCGGCCCTCGAAACTTGATCACGGATGTGCCCGGTATTCTGGTAGGCAATGCGGATAAGCTGTCAGTCAAGAGTGGTGTCACCGTTCTGAGTGCTGATAAGGCTTTTGTGGCCAGTGTTGATGTTATGGGAGGCGCACCGGGATCGCGTGAAACTGAATTGTTAGCGCCCGATAAAATAGTGGAGCAAATCGATGCGCTGGTTCTGTCTGGCGGTTCGGCCTTTGGTCTGGATTCAGCATCAGGGGTCACAGATGCATTACGGCAACTGGGTCGGGGCTTTCAGGTCGGGCCTGCGAAGGTCCCTATTGTTCCTGCAGCGATTATCTTTGACTTGATGAACGGTGGCGATCATCAGTGGAAGACCAATCCCTACCCTGAGCTTGGACGCCAGGCCTTTGCTGAGCTTGCCTCAGACTTTGCTTTGGGGTCGGCAGGTGCTGGTATGGGGGCCACTACAGGTTCGATTAAAGGTGGATTGGGCTCAGCTTCGTTGACACTTGCGAATGGGGCAGTGGTTGGTGCATTGGTGGTTGTCAATCCGCATGGCCATGTTGTCGTCCCCGGTACCAGACAGTTCTGGGCGGCACCGTTCGAGATGGATGATGAGTTTGGTGGGCTGGGTGTTGCTAGCGCGCATGACGCATCCCTGATCCCCGAGAACAATAAGTTTGCAGCTTACCAAAAGCAATACGGTGCGCAGGCGAACGATGTCCCCCCTCTTGGCGGGATGAATACAACGATCGCAATCGTTGCCACCAATGCAGCTTTGAATAAAGCGCAGTTAAAACGTCTGGCTATTGCTGCGCAAGATGGTATGTCGCGCGCTATTGTGCCTTCCCATACGCCCTTTGACGGTGATCTGATATTCTCGCTCTCCACCGCTGAACAACCCTTGACGGGGCAGGGGGATGAGGCCATGGTGTTGGGCCATGCAGCAGCCGTGTGTCTATCGCGCGCCATTGCTCGTGGCGTCTATCACGCAGAACCAGCTGCCGGTGACACACTCCCTTCGTGGCAGCAGTGCTAAGCGCGATTACTCATGAAGCGTGGAAGGCTGGCATCGTGTTCTGTTCTTCTGCCAGGAAATTTCTAGCTGAATAATCACAGCGCGGTGCCGAGCTCGTCGATGACATACTGCACAAACGTCTGTGTCTGTTCCCAGTGCAAGGCATGGGCTGCATCTGGAATTATCGTAAACGGGTAGTTGTGTGTTGTACAGAAAGCTTCCAGCAGTGCAGGAGTCATCAACAAATCGTTGGCGCCGGTAAGCAGTGAGACTGGGCAGAGTATGGCGCCTGGATTAACAGGTGTCTTAAACGTCTCTAAGGCTGCTGCTTGAGCCGAAAACGCGGTGTGACTTTGTTTGTGTGGATACGACAAAGAAGCGTTTACCGCTTGGTCGACCGCTACAGGATGTTGAAAAAACGAGGGGCTAAACAAAAACTGATAAAGCAGCTTAAACCAGTGAGCCTCATTGTGTGTCGTGCGTAACGCGCTGAGTGAATTGAACAACGCCACTCTTGCTGGATTGATTGACGACTGTGCACTTGCACTGATCAGTCGGTTCACGCGGGTTGGTGCCTGTGCCGCCAATGCCCAGCCCAGCATGCCGCCCATGGAGTGACCCAACACGTTAACTTTATCAATCTTCAGCTTGTCGAGCAGAATCAGTATGTCGTGGAGCATACGGTCCCGGCTGGTGGACACGGGATTTGGGAGGGTTCTTCCCGAACAACGGTTGTCAGGTATCAGTAGCTCGTAGTGCTTCGACAGCTCTGCTACGACGGGTTGCCAGCTGGTACAGTCGCTGGCCATGCCAGACAGTAAAAGCAGCGGAGGGTGAGAAGAGTCGTCGCAAAGGTGATGCTCATAGTGCATCTGTATATCGTTGATGGACAGCGAGGGCATGGCATGTACCTTGTGTTTCTACACTAGAGCCAAGCTCATACACAGTTGCGTGATCAGCAGGCTGTTCATCAATAGCAATCGGTGGCCTAGATATCGCGAACTTGCGAGACCACCATCAGCTCGATCTGACAACCTGCAGAGCGGACTACTGGTTTCTGTGCACTCTGATGGGGTAGAACTGCACGCCTGCCTGGTCGAGTGAGGGTGCACCGGGGAAACCGCGCTTGGCGGCCAGTGAATACCACCGCACTGCGTCACTTAATGCGTCATTAGCGGCTTCGGGTGCAAACGCCAGTTGTGACGCTTCTTGAGCAAATTCTGCTGCCAGTGTTATCTGAGCCGCTCGCTCACCCTGCTCTGCACGGTCTTCAAGTTCATCGCGGGGGAGTGCTTCCAGCACATCTTGCTCATCAGACAGTTCATCACGTATTGCTTGCTGTAAAGCTTCGGGATTTCCCGCTGCGTTAACGATGGCAGGCGAGGCTGGCTGATCGGGCCTGGCCACAACCGTGCTGTTGGGCAATGGTATGTCTAGAACACCCGCGTTACTCTCGGTTTCAGACGTGTTCGCCAGAGCCGTGAAACTAGCAGTAAAATACACGAAAAATGTCAGCAGGAAAGAGCAACGCATGGCATAGAGTTAGATTACGGTTGACATCACAGTATCGGCCAAACAACTCGTTTAGAACAGGCCAAATGCCCTGTTAGACGAGTAGTTCACAAATAATAACCAACTTGTCACGAAAAATAGTACGGATATTGCAGAGAGACATCCTTGCGGGCGTTGAGTCCGACTGATTCAAACATTGGCAAGGTAGATACGATAAATGAGAAGCGATTTTCTGGTGTGGTCTCGCTGTGTCCTGACGGCAATGGTGGCTGGCGTGGGGCTCTATGGCAGCTCAGTTTTGGCTCAAGAGCCGGATGACACCGAATCCAGAGCCGAATCCGGGCAAATCAGCGTACCTCTGTCTGGCCGGGGAATGGTTACACGCAACAGTAATTTGACGGTTGATACGGCCACTCTGGATGTAGGCCTTGTTGAAATAGGGGATACAGTCAGCGGCACCATTACGATCTCGCACTCTGGTTCACAGGATGCACCTGCCGTGGAGATCCTCGACGCCGCATTGTTTGGGCAGAATGCTGATGAGTTCGCAACAGATTTCGACGGCTTCACCACGCTGGATCCAGGCGGCTTTATCGATGTCACCGTGACGCTGACTCCGATGGTTCCAGGTACAAAAAGCGCTGGTCTCAGGCTGAGCATTGCCGGCGCGACAGCCCCTTATGTATTGCTCTTTGAAGGTGAGTCTCGTTTTCCGCTTACTTCTGATTTAGGGACTTCCGATGAGAACGTGGACCTTGGGGAAATTCTGCAAGGTGCGACTGGGAGTGGAAGCTTTACATTGACCAATGAAGGCGAGCCCGATGCTCCAGCTATCAACATTTCTGCGATATCGCTCAGTGGTATCAATGCAGCCTCTTTTACGACTGATTTTCAGCCTCAGGTATTGTTGACTGGAGAGGCCCTTGAGTTGAACGTCAGTGTCAATACGAGTGTCCCCGGTTTCAAATCTGCCACTGCCGAGATTTTTCATGATGGCAACAATGGTGCGCTGCAAATCGAGCTTGCGGCTACGATTAACGAACCTCAAGCTGTACCCGTCAATTTTACCTCCAGCACACTGGCAACTTCTTTTGCGTTAGCGACACCAACGACCCTGCAATTTGGTCCCGATGGCAAACTGTATGTGGGTGAGATGCAGGGCAATATTCGTATTTTTGACGTTACGCGAGATGGGCAGAACAACTACTCGGCAACGCTTGATCAGAGTATCGAATTGATCAAGGACGTGATCAATCACAACGATGATGGCACGCGTAATTTTCAGAATGAGCGACTGATGACCGGCATTCACGTTACTGGAACCGCTGCCAATCCTGTCATTTACGCAGCATCCAGTGACCCACGCCAAGCGGCTGGACCATCTGGCCGAGACTCAGACCTGGATACTAATTCGGGAATACTTCACCGATTAACCAAGAACGGCAATACTTGGACAAAACTGGATCTGGTTCGCGGTCTGCCACGTTCCGAGGAAAACCATGTGCCGAACGGACTGGTACTGGTTAATAATCATATCTATATCAATATCGGGGGGCATACCAATGAGGGTGTTCCATCGAACAACTTTGCAGAACTGCCAGAGTACGCGTTGTCCTCGGCGACGCTGGAAATCGATCTGGCTATGATTGGCGAGACCACGTACGACATTCCCACGCTGGACGGGCCTGCCGATCAGTTTGATCCCTTTGGCGGGCATGACGGGCTCAACCAGGCCATGCTTGTCGAGAATGGCCCCATAGAGATTTTTGCATCAGGCCTACGCAATTCCTACGATATTGTCCACACCGAAGCGGCTCGCTTCTACATTTGGGATAACGGCCCTAACACGGGCTGGGGCGGTCATCCGGGCGCAGATTGTTTAGACGACATTGATAATAGTGGGACTAAAAGTCCGGATGGTCTGCATCTGATTTCACGGGGCTACTATGGTGGCCACCCTAATCCCACGCGTGGCAACAAAGCCAATACCTTTGGTGGACAGTCACCCATTGAAGGTCCAGCAAATCCGATTGAGTGTGAGTACCAAGAGCCCGGCCCTGCCAGCGGCGCGTTGACCACCAACACTCCCTCTACAAACGGTCTGGACGAATATACCGCGAGCAATTTTGGCGGTGCCATGAAAAACGATTTGATTGCGATTGCCTTCAATAGATCACTGTTTCGTGTGCAGTTGAACGACGCCGGTAATGTGGTGACATCCAAATCAGTACTGGAGAGCAATCTAGGGCAGTCACCATTGGACGTCACTTCTCAAGGTGATAATGAGGTTTTCCCCGGCACTATCTGGGTAGCCGATCTGTTTGGCGATCAAATACTTGTGCTGGAGCCAGCCGATTTTTGAGACCTGGTGCTCGTGACATCTAGAGCATGGCTATCCTGAGTCAGTTTTGACGAATAGGACACCGTTGAGCGGCAAACCATTGGGCGAAATACTACCTAAATGTTTCTACATGCAGTGCCGATAACAGTTTTATCGCTGTCGACACTGCGAACAGAAACAAGCGCGTGGGGATAATGTATCGCTGCGTCAATACAGGGTAACGATGACCAGCATTCAATACAATAAATTGCTTTTCAGGCCTCTGATTGCGTCTATCTCTTTGCTGGCTCTCGCCGCTTGCGGCGGGAGTTCGGGTGATAGCGATCCGGACTCAGGTACTCCACGCGCTGAGGTGACAGAGATCGTCTTGCCTGCTGCTCGCAAGCTGTTACCCAGCCTGGCTACCTACAATGCAACCTTTGAAGGTGAGCACCATTCAGGATCAGCTGAATGTGGCAGTTGTCATAATGACCCCTCCATGAGCGTGCAGTCCGAAGTTCCTGGTGAGAGGCGTGATGTTTCCATCGGTACTGCGTGGGAGACCAGTGTCATGGCGCAAGCCACACGCGACCCTTACTGGCACGCTGTCGTAGCGTCTGAGCTCGACAATTTTCCGATGTTGGAAGATAAGATCAATGATGAGTGCCTGGTGTGCCATGCACCAACTGCTTATGATCTTGCTGAAAAAGAGGGGTTGGATTTGCGTTTGTTTGACAAGGTGGATGAACAGACGCAGGAAGTCCTGCAACAAGGCATCTACACCATGAACAGCGACAGTGAACTGTTCAATCACGCCATGGATGGTGTCACCTGCACGTTGTGCCATCAGATGGACGGCGCTAACTTCGGCACAGAGGAAAGTATGACGGGTGGGTACGTCATTAGTGGGTCGCCAACAGGTGACATCAGTGATCGTCCCGCCTACGGACAATATGATGATCCTGAAGTTGCCTACATGAGGAACAATTCGAATTTCACTCCGCAATTTGGACCGCACATCAGCACGTCTGAAAGCTGTGCTACATGCCATAATCTGAATATTGAGCCCGTAGATCCGCAAGGTAACAAGGTGCCCGAAATCGAGCACTTCGCCGAGCAGGCGGTTTACACGGAATGGCTGAGAAGCGACTACGCGGTGGGTGGACCCAAAGAGGCTAGTTGTCAGGATTGCCACATGCCAACAGTGAATGAAGAGGTCGCTCTTGCACAAGGCGCTGATCAAACGCGTCCTGACTTTGCAGAGCACACGTTTCTGGGTGCCAACACTGTCATGCAGGACATGTTCAAGAATTTTGCCACTGAGCTGGGTATCGATCCGGATCTGGATTTTGATACCGCTATTGCAAGGAATCGTGAATTTCTCAAAACCTCTGCCACAATCACCGTGGCGCCGGGTCAGGTTGAGGCCGATAAGCTGAATTTTGATGTAGACGTACAGAACAACACCGGACACAAGCTGCCTTCTGGCTATCACTCAAGACGCGTCTACTTGCAAGTGCAAGTGCTGGATGGGAACAATGAGCTGATATTCGAAAGTGGCAAGATGCAACCCAACGGCTTTATTGTCGGTGTTAGTGAGGATGTTAATCCTGATATCTACGAACCTCACTACGACATTATTACCAATGAGACTCAGGTTCAGGTGTATCAGGCCATCGTCAGCGATGTGAACGGAGAACGTACGCATTCCTTGTTGGCAGGCTCTGGTTATTTGAAAGACAACCGTCTTACGCCGTCTGGATTTGACAAATTTGCCATCGCCAACGACACCACCTTGCCTTCATCGTTTGGTGTGTTTGGCAACGCTTTGGACAATGACCCCGATTTTAACAACGGGCGTGATCTGGTTAAGTATCGATTGGACCGGCAAGAGCTTGGTATACCAGAAGGCGGTGTTTTTACCGTAATCGCGCAACTCCGGTATCAACCGCTTAGCTATGGGCATCTGCAAAAGCTCTGGACACAAGGGGATCGGGTGGATCAGGTCGATATGTTCCGCACGATGGTTGAGGATGAGAAGACTGACTTTCTGGACGAATCCATCGCTACAGATATCCTGATCATGCAATAGATCCCGTTTGGGGCAATGACGATCGGCTATACTTCTGCAATAGCTATTGACGCAGAGGGCTGATCGAATTGGTCGGCCTCGCAATGCCCCATACGGAGATCTACATACCATGTCAGCCACTTGTCATCTGACACGCCGCAGCCCCATTGTTGGTGCGCTTCTGTCCGCTTTGCTGATGTTTTTCGTGTCGCCATTCGCCAACGCTCAGGCAACGCCTGGTCTGGAATACCGAATTGGACCGGAAGACGTGCTTCATATATCCGTCTGGAAAGAAGAGGACCTGGACCGCAGGGTGCTGGTTCGTCCTGACGGTGGAGTGTCGTTCCCGCTGGCTGGCGATATCCAGGTGTCAGGTCGTACGCCTGTGGAAGTGCAGGACGAGATCCGGTCTCGCTTGCAGCGCTATGTGCCAGATGCTGAAGTCACAGTGTCAGTCGATGAAATCTCTGGATACACCGTGTTTGTTTTGGGCGAGGTAGACGAGCCGGGCCAGTTTACTCTAGGGCGCTACGTGGATGTGGTACAGGCGTTGACACTTGCTGGCGGATTTACACCGTATGCAAATAGCCGAAGAATTCAGATCTTACGCCGACAAGACGGTCGGGAAGTGACTTTCGGATTCGATTTCCGGGATGTGTCGCGAGGCCAGGATCTGAAGCAGAACATTATTCTGCAAAGTGGTGACGTCGTCCTCGTACCCTGATCAGGGACCGGTCCATGTCATCGAGAAAACAATCTGTTGCAGCGTTGGTTGCTGGTTTCTGTATGTCCGCCGTCAGTGTGCAAGCGCTTGCGGACGTTTGGGTGCTCGAGCCTTCCGTTACGCTTGATCAGCGAATAGACGATAATTACTTCCTGACCGTTGGTGGCGACGGATCGCTTAGTGCCACGCGAGGCGTGGCACAGCTGGGTTTGAGTCGTCAGGCTCAGGACTATGCCATCGAGGGGCTGGCCAGAGTGGATGCGCTGTTGACCACCAGCACTGATGTGGGTGACGAAGATCTTGATTCTAATCAGATTTTCATCATTGACGCTCGAAGACTGACTCCGCGTAGTCGCTACGGCGCGCGTCTGAACTACACGCAGGACACACCTAGCCGGGATATTGCAGCTGATATCAGTGATTCAGAGTCTCTTGCTGAAGATACAGGAATACTCGAGACGCAATCGCTGCTAAGTAATGTAGCCCGGGAGGAGTGGACGTTTGAACCATCATTCGAATACGATATTTCCAGACGCCTTGCGTTCGATGTGGAAGCCGAGTTCACCTTGGTAGAGCATGGCGAGGCTAGCGATCAGGATGTTATCTTCCAGCGCTACCTTGATACGTTTGAGAGGAATGAAGACGGCTCATTCAATGGCACCCTGCTTCCATTTGATGAAGTCACCATTGATGACGTGGGGGTGTTCTCACCGGATGGCGAGCTAAGGGACTTTAACGAAAGTGAAATTGACTTCGGCCTGCAGTACAAGTACTCACCAATTACTACCTTGACATCGACATTGGGCTACAGCCGGTTCGTCTCTGACGCGGATCCTGGTTTTAGTGTGCCTTTTGAACAATTGATTCCGGACTCAGACGTGCCTGAGATTCGACGCAGACCGCTGCGCGAGACAGTATCAACGACAACAACGTTCGTACTTGGCTATCGACGTTTCCTTAGCCCGATATTACAGTTCGGTCTTGAGGGCGGGGCGTATATCAATACCACTGATACGTCCGATACTCTACGTCCCGAAGATGTGCCCGAAGAAGAGCGTGCTGGGCTCGATGATGGCAAAAGTGATACTAATGGATGGCTTGCCGGTATATCGCTGGATTACGACGCAGGTACTACGCGTTACACGGTGCGATTTGATGTTGATGTCTTGCCAAGCAGCGCAGGGTCGCAGGTGGAAACTAACGAGCTTATCGGTCAGATGCGCAAAATCCTCTCGCCGAGGCTGGATTTTTCATTGCGTGGTCGTGCTTTCGAGCCCGATCGTCTGGGTGTGAGAGCGAATGATCGCTTCGCCCGCCGCTTCATAAGTTTCGAACCCAGAATTCAGTGGAAATATACCCGTAACTGGACATTGTCGGCTGCGTACCGTTATCGCAGGCAGAAAGCGCGATCTGAACCAATATCCGCTGAGAGTAATGCTGTGTTGTTTGCCATCAAATACGTACCTCCCTCGAAGGTCCGTGATGCGGCTCAAGCCAGCGGCCTTTAGTTTTTCTGTGTAGTTTGTACTGACGTAGGCTCAAGGTTGATATTGAGCCTACGGTTCACTTTTGCTACGGCTGTGGTTAGCGAGAAGAAGTGCTAGCTCTCCAGCAACAGAAACTCCAACAGCGCTTTCTGAGCGTGCAATCGGTTGCCAGCCTCTTCCCAAACGACACTCTGAGCACCGTCGATAACGTCGGCTGAGACTTCCTCGCCGCGATGAGCTGGCAGGCAATGCATAAACAGAGCGTCTTCACGAGCGACTGACATCATCGGGGTGTTGACCTCATATCCCTCGAACGCCTTTTCGCGGGCTTTTTGTTCTGATTCTTGTCCCATGCTGGCCCAGACGTCGGTTACGATAAGATCCGCCTGCTCACAGGCCTCGGAAGGGGAGGCTGCACGGCTTGTGTTGTTGCCCGCGGCAGAGACAATGCTCTCATCAGGTTCATAGCCGTCGGGGCAGGCGTATGTCAGGTGAAATCCTAATATCTTGGCGGTGTTGATATAGGAATTGCACATGTTGTTGCCATCCCCAATCCACGCAACTCGCTTACCCGTGATATCTCCCCGGTGATCAAAGTAGGTTTGCATATCAGCGAGCAGCTGACAGGGATGCAGCAGGTCGGTCAGGGCGTTGATGACAGGCACCGTGCAAACCTCAGCGAATCGTTCAAGCGATTCGTGAGAAAAGGTGCGCACACTGATGGCGTCAACCATCTGAGACAATACGCGTGCGGTGTCGGCCATCGGTTCGCCGCGCCCCAGCTGCGTGTTGTCGGGTGACAGATAAATAGCATGGCCACCCAGTTGAGTCATGCCAGCCTCCAATGAGACACGGGTTCTAGTGGATGACTTTTCAAAAATCATTCCCAGTACGCGTTGCGGCAAGGTGGGCTCACAGCTATGCGACTCCCACTGTTTGCGTAGCTCGCTGCCACGGTGAATGATGCCGCGGAATTCGTCTGCGGTAAGATCCTGCTCGGATAAAAAATGTCTCATTTGCAAGTATCAGGTTTGTATCAGGCAGACGCTTCGGCGGATGAATGCGCCTGCGACAAAAATTCGATGATTAAATCGCTAACGCGGCGAACCATGTCATCCGCTTGTGCATCGTCGAGTATGTAGGGGGGCAATAATCGCACAACATTTCCGGCAGTCACGTTCAGTAGAATGCCGGCCTCCAAGGCTTCGCCAACCAGCGCAGCACAAGGGGTGTCGAGTTCGATACCCATCATCATGCCCTTGCCGCGAATGTCGTTGATGCCCGGCTGGTTATGCAGTGCGCTCTTGAAACCTTCTCTCATACGCTCGCCCAGATCGCCTGCGCGCGCTACAAGATTGTTTTTTTCAAGCTCTTGCACCACGGTAAGGCCAACCCGGCAGGCGATGGGGTTACCGCCAAATGTGGTGCCGTGAGTTCCTGGTTGTATAAGTTGTGCAGCTGGCCCGCGCGCCAGACACGCGCCAATGGGCATGCCGTTCCCGAGGGCTTTTGCAATAGCCATGACGTCGGGGACAATGTCTTCGTGCTGATGAGCAAACCAGCGGCCGGTGCGGCCCATACCGGACTGGATTTCATCACAGATTAACAACCAGTCGTTTGCATCGCAGATCTGGCGCAAACGCTTGAGGTAGCCGGGCTCGGGAATATTGATCCCACCTTCGCCCTGGATGGGTTCAACCATGACGGCCACGATGTCGTGGCGTAGCGTGCCGGCCTCTTCCACAGCGTCCGCATCGCCAAAAGGTACAACATGAAAGCCTTGCAGCATCGGGCCGAAGCCTGCCTTGATCTTGTCATTGCCCGTGGCCGCAATGGTGGCCATGGTTCGGCCATGGAAAGCGGTGTCGGTGACAATGATGGTAGGGGTGCCGATTTTGCGGGCATGTCCGTGCAGGCGAGCAATCTTGATGCACGCCTCGTTGGCTTCAGCACCTGAATTGCAGAAAAACGCCTTGTCCATGCCAGAAATTCTGCACAGCTCGTCTCCCAGAGCCTCTTGCTGCGGGATGTGGTAGAGATTGCTGACGTGCAACAGTGACTGTGCTTGCTCGGAGATGGCTTTGGCGATCTCTGGGTTCGCATGTCCCAGTGCTGTCACTGCTATGCCTGACAACGCGTCTAGGTACTCACGACCCTTATCGTCCCATAGCCGAGCACCTTCACCACGAGTCATGGTTACCGGAAGTCGGCCGTAAGCTGCCATCAATGAAGCCATTGCAAGGACCTTTGGTTGAGAAAACACAATCGACGGATGGTAGTACAGATAGAGGTCTGGGCCAAGCGCTCTTAATTTTGCGCCCATTCCCGAACTAACAGTGCACGAATTGGAGGCATTGGCTGCGCATGACATTGATTTGTGAATGGTGAGGCCATAGAACAACCGTTTAGGGGTGTAAATACGTACACTGCTTTGCGTGAACCAATCGTGGCAAAAAGTGCTTCACAGCATGTGCCGCCTCAGCCAGTACTTTTTAAGGAGCTACTCATGTCATTTACGTTCCCGGATCTACCCTACGATTACACAGCGTTACAGCCACATGTAGACGCCCAGACCATGGAAATTCATTACGACAGGCATCATCGTACCTACTTTAATAATTTCACCGGCGCAGTGGCTGACACGCCCATGGCAGATAAGTCGCTGGAAGAGGTAATGGCCCACGTTGATGCTAGTGCATCGCCTGCTATTCGCAATAATGGTGGGGGTTACTACAACCACATTCTTTACTGGAACAGCATGTGTGAAGGCGGTAGCGCTCCAAGTGGTGATCTTGCCAAGGCCATCGACAGTGCTTTTGGTTCGATGGACGAGCTGAAAGCGGGTCTGAAACAGGCAGGTATCACGCGATTCGGTTCAGGTTTTGCCTGGCTGATTGTCAAGGACGGTAAGTTGGCAGTTACCTCTACGCCGAATCAGGACAACCCCCTGATGCCTGTTGCCGATATGCAAGGCACGCCGATTCTGGCGTTGGACGTATGGGAGCATGCGTACTACCTGAAGTATCAGAACAAGCGGCCTGACTACATCGATGGCTGGTTGGAAGTAGTTGATTGGGCCAAGACCTCTGAGCGATTCGCTTCAGCCTCTTAGGCGTCTGCGCTGCAGAAACTATTGGCAGTTTGCTCCGCAACTTGTGCGTAAGCGCGTCGAACTTACGCACCGGGCGGGGTAAACTGGTGCCCATCAACGAATATTGTAAGGAATCTTTGGACTATGACCGATCAAGCCACTGATGTGAAAACTCGCATCGAGCAGCAAATTGCTGAAAACCCTGTCATTTTATATATGAAAGGCACGCCGCAGCTTCCTATGTGTGGGTTTTCCATGCGTACGGTTGAGGCGTTGAAACAATGCAATAAAGAATTTGCATTCGTCAACATCATCGCAGATCCGTCCATTCGCGAAACATTGCCAAAAGTATCTGACTGGCCAACATTCCCGCAGCTCTACATCGAAGGTGAGCTGGTTGGAGGTTGCGACATCGCTATTGAGTTGTCTGAAAATGGCGAATTGCAGAAGATGATTGATAAGGCTGCAGGTTAGTTTTTAAAAAAAGGTGTCTGCTCGAAAGCTGCAAAAACGTTCAGCTCAAGGCATACACCTTCTTTTTTTAACAGAAGTTAGAGTAGTTTCAGTCATCAAAGCCGACTTTGCCGCGTCCAGCTTTGGTTTTGGAGTGACGGGTTTTACTGTCCAGGCGCTTGCGTACTGAGCTGCGAGTAGGTCGAGTGGCTCTACGTGGTTTCTCGATTTTCACAGCATCACGAATAGTCTCAGTCAGGCGTTTTAGAGCGTCCTCGTAGTTGTGGTCCTGACGGCGGTGCTGCTGGGCTTTGAGCACCAGGACTCCGTCTTTAGTAATGCGTTTGTCGGCAAGCTTAAGCAATCTGGATTTCACGTGCTCGGGCAGCGTAGAGGCGGTGATATCAAAACGCAGGTGCACTGCTGACGATACTTTATTGACGTTTTGACCGCCGGCCCCTTGTGAGCGCACGGCTTGCCACTCTATTTCGTCCAGTGGAATGGATAGCTGATCATTGATTCTTAGCATGTTTGGTCGCTTATCACTGTTCTTAGCCGTCATGTCTTACCCGATACCCGTTTGACAGGGTATCGACTACAGATCATTGGCTTGCCAATCCGGGGAGCGGCATTGGATAGGCTTAGATTTAACGCGGTATTATTGAGCCGTCGGCAATGGGTGCCTCTATGCCATCGTGGAGCTCTTCCCAGCGATTAACAACACTACAAAATAACTCTGCAGTCTTGCGAGTGTCATATATTGCTGAATGAGCTTCATTGGTGTCCCAATCCATGCCAGCGGCAACAGCCGCCCTTGCCAGAACCGTTTGTCCGTAGGCAAGACCGCAAAACGATACGGTGTCGAAACAGCTGAAAGGATGGAAAGGATTTTTCTTGATACCCGTTCTGTCGGCTGCCGCGTTAACAAATTTCAGGTCAAAAAAAGCATTGTGTCCAACCAGAATGGCGCGGGTGCAACCGGCAGCCGAGACAGCGTCTCTCACCGGTGTGAAAATATGCGATAGCGCTTCACGCTCTTCTCTGGCTGCACGCAACGGGTGGTAAGGGTCTATTCCGTTGACCTGCAGTGACTTGGGTTCGATATTGCTGCCATCAAACGGAACCACATGCGTGGTGAAGCTTTTTGTGGTGTGCAGGCGTCCCTTGTCATCAAAGTCTAGAAGCACGGCAGCGATTTCGAGGAGCGCATCGGTACGCTCGTTAAATCCACCAGTTTCTACATCGACAACCACTGGCAGGTAGCCTCTAAAACGTTCGTTGAGCCGATAGGCTCTTCCGGGTTGGTACATACCAGGTGGGTTGCTCAGTTAAATGTGGCAGGGCACCGAATCATACACCTAGCTCAGGCGATGCATGAATGCTAAAGCCTTTCTTGCAAAAACCCATGGATCACGCAGGCTTGAAATTTTGCCGAAACGTTTTCTAGTTTGTTCAGTGGAGCTAATCTGCAGCGCCAGGATGGTTTGCCTTGCATGACGCTGGATGTCGTCGATTTACTGTGCAAATTGCAGTTTCAGGGGTTGCACCCTGCCAGAATTTGCGGTTATTCCGAACAAAAGCGATTCACCCCAAGTGATACCATCACACTTCTTAGTGTTCACTGACGATCCTTTGCTGTGGGTGTATTGCTTCACCAGTATTTCAATATCGCCTTCTTGATGGGCAAACCTCAAGATCTGCCCGCCGGCAACGAGCAGATGAAGATCGGTGTGGCTCTGGCGCTGGTCACCTACGTCATGGCGCTAGCCGTGCCCTACGGATTGTCACGTGCCATTTTGCAAGCGGCTATCGATTTGGGTTGTACCGCGCTCATTTTGTTGGTCGCTTTGAATCTTGTCGGATTTCGACATCGGTTCGAACAGGCATTCGGTGGGTTGTGTGGCGCGTCGGCCTTCATAAACATGGCCGCAGTTCCACTGTATAACCTCAGGCCCAGTGGATTGGAGTCGTCAGGATCTTCAATAGGCTTTTTTGCAGATTTTCTGCTATTAGTCTGGGGGCTGTCATTGCTCGGTCATGTAATACGACACACCTTCGAGCTGGGTCTGGTGCACAGCATCGTGATTTCATTCGTGTATTTCATTCTGCTGTCCTCGCTAATATCAACCTTATTGCCAATGCCCGAACTAGCTCAAGCTACAGTGTCGGCACTGGATGGTGGTGTATTGGGTGACATGCTGACAAAGCAGCTCTTTGGGGCGCTGGGGTGAGAGTGTTATGATAGTGGCGGTTCCAGCGCGACTGACAACTGTTCAGCAGTTTGCCCGTCAAGTGGCGCTGTCTGGCAGCTATCCAGAGAATATGTATACTTTGGTCACACGAGGTAGATCCACCGCAATGGCGTTCCAAAGTGTCTGTTCGATATCAAATCAAACGCACCAATGAAGCGCGTGTGGACACAGCCCGGGCAGGGCGCTGGTGCCCATGACTCTGGCAGTGCGGCATCGCCCGATGTGGCTCTCCAGAAGCCAGTCAATGGTGCCCGTGCAACTGATTCAGGTGTCGACAACAAGGTGGCGGTAAACCCGGTTGTACCGAAAAACTCAAAATCTGCCAAAGGCGCTGATCCGGCTGTGAAAACACCAGTGACCATCAAGCCGCTTGATATTGTGGTGCCTGATCAAATTGGGCGATATACCATTGGACGGCGAATCGGTTCGGGTACCTGTGGGGTGGTCCATCAGTCTCTGGACAATCTGCTTGGGCGCGAAGTGGCAGTAAAACTGTCTCCCATTGGTGAGGCGCATGTTGCCACTGGCAAAGTGCCGGGCGCGCAGCGTGCCTATCAGACTGAAATCATCGCTGCTGGCAAGTTGACGCACCCAAACATCGTGACGGTTTACGACGCTGGGCAATACGGCGATCTTAACTTTTTGGTGATGGAAGCGGTGGAGGGTAAGACCCTCAAGGAATACGGAAAAGGAAAAACCTTACTGCCTGTTGGTGAGGCGCTGCGTATTATCAGCGCTTGTTGCGTGGCGCTGGATTATTCCCATGCGCAGGGCATTCTGCATCGCGATATCAAGCCTGCCAACATCATGCTCAGTTTTGACAAGACCGTGAAACTTCTGGATTTTGGCATCGCGGTCGGGCTTGAGGAAGGCAGCGCATTGAAAAAGCGGGGGCCTACGCTGGGCACACCAAACTACATGTCTCCAGAGCAGATTTTAGGCCGGGAGCTGGAAGCACAAAGCGATTTCTATTCTCTGGCTACCGTCCTGTTTGAGTTGCTGACCGGTAGGCAGCTGTTCAAAGCGAAGAAGGTGAAGGATTTATTTCGTACGGTGGTTCATCAGAAAGCCCCAAGGCTTACCGCTATTCGTCCAGACCTACCCGAAGCTCTGGCAGCTGTTGTTGCCAAAGCACTTGAGAAAAAACCGCAGGCACGTTTTCAAAGCGGTGCGGATATGGCGGCTGCCTTGGCACCTTTTTTAAGAAATTTCAATGCGGTTGAGAAACGCCCCGTTGCACAGCAACGACTTATCAAGCGGCTGAAAACTCAGAAATTTTTCAACCCGTTTTCAGACTTGGAAATTGCCCTGTTACTGGAGCGTGTGAAGGTTAAAACGTTTGTGCCTTCAGAGCCTGTGTTGCTGCAAGGTGATAAACAAAGGCGACTATTGGTTATTACAGACGGTACGGCAAAGCGCACTGTCGGCAGTAAATTCAGTGCACTGCTGAGTGCCGGCGACTGTCTGGGGGAGCCCGGATTCATCAAAGGTGATGCCGAGCCGCATGATTTTCATGCACTTACATCGATGAGCGCACTGGAATTTGATACTAATGCCATTGCAGAATTACCGCCCAAGGTGCGCTTGCATTACCACAGGCACATCGCCGACATCCTGTCGGCACGTTCAGCAAGTACACATGGCAACATTGATTGGGAGCTTTAGATCGAGGGGTTAAGGCTTTCCCGTCAATTAAGATGGATAGTTGATCTATTCGCCGCAATTCACGAGAAAATCTGGCCTAATGGCCGCCTCCTTGCGCAGGCTGCCACTGGTTATATCAGTCTATTTGCGAACAGCCTTTTAGCTAGCAGGAGAATTGTGCTGGCGCTTGAGTAAGGTGCGTTCCCATTCCAACGATGTCTTGACGATGGTATCCAGATTATCGAACTGGGGTTTCCAGCTCAGCGTCTGATGAATCTTGTCCACGGCGGCAATCAAGGCAGGCGGGTCTCCAGCACGCCGTGGCTGCTCGATCACCTTGAGCTTTACGCCACTGACGCGCTCCACAGCGTCAATAACCTCGCGGACGCTGAATCCGTGCCCATAACCGCAGTTAAGCAGCGTGGAATCACCGCCATCGCGCAGATAGTCCAGTGCTGACAGATGAGCTGCGCCAAGGTCGCTCACGTGGATGTAATCACGCACGCCTGTGCCGTCAGCGGTGGGGTAGTCGGTACCGTAGACGTAGAGTTGCTCTCGTTTGCCTACAGCGACTTCCGCCGCTACCTTGATAAGCAAAGTGGCATTGGCTGTTGACTGACCGATACGGCCATCCGGGTCTGAGCCTGCCACGTTGAAGTAGCGCAAGATAACGTGGTTTAGATCCGTTGCGGCGCTAAGGTCTTTCAGCATGGCTTCTGACATCAGTTTGCTGGAGCCGTACGCGTTAATCGGTGCAGTCTGTAAACCCTCACTGCACGCACTTATTGACTCATCAGGCACGCCGTAGGTGGCTGCCGTGGAAGAAAAAATAAAGTTTTTTACCTTATTGTCCTGACAGGCTTGAAGTAGATTTCGAGTACTGCAGGTATTGTTTGCGTAGTATTTGAGCGGATTCTCGACGCTCTCGGGCACAATTGTGTGCGCCGCAAAGTGCATGACAGTGTCGATGCCTTTGTCGTTTATGAGTTGGCTCACCAGCTCGGTATCGCCTGTTTTACCAACGACGAGCTCGCCATGCAGCACAGCGTCAGCGTTGCCTGTCGACAAGTCATCGAGCACGATAACTGATTCGCCACGCTCGCCCAAGAGCTTTACTACGTGGCTGCCGATGTAGCCGGCACCACCGGTCACTAGTATGGGACTGTTAGACATGGAATTCTTCCAGATAAAGGCAATGGATAACGCTGTAGGGCTTAATAAGCAATTTGTGGGCACAGCGTGTAAGTGCAAGTCACAACCGCATAGTGTATCGGGTAAATGTGCAAAGTTCAGCGTGTCAGGAGGCTCGATGTGGATTGTCTAGGGAGCTTTGACACTTTTTCACCATTCGCCTGAACAGCCTAATGGTTGGCAAGTAAGGGGTTGGTTCTCTAGGTGTGCGGGGCGCAGGTCCAGCCAAACGCCCGCTTTTCGAGAGGTAGGTCATAAAACACTGCAATGGGGGGTAAGACTCAGTAGACTGAGCCGACAGAGTGATATGTAACGGTATTGATATAGCTGTGTCCATGGGTCTCAAGCAATACGAACTGCTGCTGCAAATCGCCAACGCGCAATCGACTCCTATCGCCATCAAGGGTCTGGATTTGCGTTTTGTTCTGGCGAACCGATGGTTTGCAGAAAAGCTGGGTTGTAACGCCGACGAGATTGTTGGCAAGACTGAACTCGAGTTGGGTTTGGCCTGCAAGTTTGTGTCTGGACAGATTGACGCCGAGCTGCCTGGAACACGGGCGCTTGATGAACAAGCGATTCTGACTGGTATCGCTCAATACCCTCCCGAATTGCCAGCGCGCTGCGGTGAACCTCCTTTTCTTTATGCCAAGGTATCGCGGGTTCCGTTGTTTGATGAATCAGGTGACGTCATGGCGCTACTGGTACAGACGGGAGATTCGGATTCGATCATTCGCGAGCTGAAAAAAACTCTGGAACAAAGTGTTGCAACCCGCGAAGATCAGTTATCGGTGCTAAACGCTTTGATGGTCAAGATGATGACTTATCAGGAGTTGGATCCGCTGCTTCAGCACATTGCTGAAATCATGATCGAACGCACTATTGCTAATAACGCACTGATATTGCTCGTCGATGAGACAGATGAATTCATGCAGGTTGTGGCATCAGCTGGAACGAGTCGGCAGCACAATTTCGAGGAACGACGTTATCGTGGAGCCGGATTCGCAGGAATTGCGTGGCAGACCAAGTGCACCCAATACCTGGAAAACAGTGATCACAACGATAAAACAAAAGGCTTCTGGCCATCGGGTACGCAACTTCTGGCTGAGCCTTTATTGGCGGATGGGGAAGTTATCGGCGTGGCTGTTCTGGGTGCGCCCATCGGCACCGTAGACTTCAGTACGTCCAGTGGGCTGGTCACCAGTCTTGCTGCCTTGGCCGGCATCGCTATTGCCAATGCCCAATCAATTGAACAATCGCGAAACGAGCTTGTGCGCATGCGGGCGTTGAGTGAGATCAGTAAACAGTTGTTGTCGTTCAGCAGCGTGGAATCGTTGTTGAAGGTTGTGACTAGAACTTTGGTTGATGCAATGGATATCAATCGGACCAGTGTTTATCGGATTGGTGACTCAAGCGTGTTAACAGTGGGAGTTTCCTGGTTGAAGACCTCAGTTGAGGTCATTCGCGGTAACTCGCTGCCTGATGACATGGTTGCGGAGTCTATTTGTGGCTGGTGCTTGAGAACCGGTGATTTTGCCAATATCCGGCGAGAGTCGCGTGACGCGCGTAGTTCAGATCGTGTTCATCGGCTGCGTGATGAATTGAACATGGGAGCCACTCTGTGCATGCCCATTATCTCTGGTGAGCATGTTGTTGCTGTGCTCGCAGCAAGTCGCGACCGAGCTAAGCGCAACTTTGATGAGAATGAAATTAATTTGTTTTGCAGTATCGTCAATCAGGTCTCGAGTGCTGTTTATGCTCGCCAGATGTCTGATGCGTTACAACATCAGGCCCACCATGACAGCCTGACCCATTTGCCTAATCGTCGGTGCTTTGAGCGCGAGTTACAGAAAAATCTGGCCTTGGTACGCGATACCTCCAAACGTTGCGCTGTGTTGTTTCTGGATCTGGACGGATTCAAAACAGTGAACGACACCATGGGGCATGCCTCTGGAGATGAATTACTACAGTTGGTGGCCGCCAGGTTGCTTGATTGCGTTGACGATGCTCAGCTACTGGCCCGGATCGGGGGCGATGAATTTGCCGTCATTGCTAATAACCTTGATGATAGACAAGAGGCCATGTCGCTAGCGTCTGCTCTGCGTGAATCGCTGAAAGTGCCTTTTATGGTGAGTGATACCCCTGTTAGCATTAGCACTAGCGTTGGATTAAGTTTCTATCCAGAAGACAGTGCCTGTGCAGATGAACTACTTCAGCACGCTGATGAGGCCATGTATCAGGCCAAGGCTTCTGATGAGCCACGCCTTGTCTGTTTTGATCAACGCATGGCGGATGAGGCGAAACAGCAACGTGAGTTGGAAGCGCAAATTCGAGCTGCAATAGAGGCCCGACAATTTGTTCTACATTATCAACCACAAGTAGATGTAAGGCGTGGGTGTGTTGAGGCAGTAGAGGCCTTGATTCGTTGGGATCACCCGACCGAAGGCCGGTTATTCCCAGATTCCTTTATTCCAGTGGCAGAAGAGGCTGGGCTGATCAACGCGATTGGTGCATGGGTGTTAGAACAGGCCATAGAACAGCTGGCCATCTGGCAACACACGCCCCTGCGCTATTTGCGTGTGGGTGTCAATATCGCTGCCTCACAATTTCTGGAGCCTGACTTTTGTGGCGACTTGTTAAACGCGCTGTCAGATGCTGGTGTACCTGCAACATTGCTTGAGATCGAAGTGACCGAGAGCATTGTGATGAAAGATGTACCTACTGTGATTGCGCGCCTGAATCGTCTTCGTGAAGAGGGTATCCGAGTGGCCATTGATGATTTTGGAACCGGCTACTCATCGCTAAGTTATTTGCGTGATTTGCCACTGGACACCTTGAAAATTGACCGTACCTTTATGCGCGACAACGGCGCTTTTCAGATCGACCATCAGCTGGTTAATACGATTGTTCTGATGGCCCAAGGACTTGGTCTTAGCACCGTTGCTGAAGGTGTTGAATCAGAAGCTCAGCTTGAGCAGCTCGTGGGCCTGGGTTGTAGTCTGATACAAGGGTTTTATTTTGCCGAGGCTGGGCGTGCATGTGACCTTCCTGCTGTCATTGAATCTCTGGAGGCTCGTTTACAAGTGATTGACGACTCTAAAGATAGTAAATTGGTAATTTGGGTGTAATAGGGTTCGTGTAGATGAGACTGTAATTATTGCTGCGTTATTGCAACTAGCGATTAGACAACTATTTAACAAGATGCTCTGTTTTGTGTGACTACTACCTTGTTTGTTCACATTTAACGCTTCTACCTGATACCCATACATGAGCAATATTGCAAGCTTGGGCATTGTAGACGATGCATGCGAGAAGAGATTCCCAGTCATCGGTGTCAACGAATTCGTTTAAGCGATTAGAGGGGGTATTCAGTTCCAGCAGTAAAGCGTCAAATTGTTTGCCGACATCAAATGTACCTGTGGGGCTGTCAAGTACAGCGGCACCACCCGCAGTAGCAAGATGGAATGCATCGATGTAGTTGATGCGGGATCCAGGCTGGCCGCGTTTGTCTTGTGTTAGTTGCGTATCCACGCCTGCTTCAAGCATGCGTGAGGCGGACACCGCATGCTGGCAAGCGCTGAACATTGATGCACTGTGTCCGCCCGCAATATCAGTCCCTAGGCCAACACGTAGTGATTTTTCCAGCGCACGTCGTAGCGGGAATACACTATCGGCAAAGTAGCTGTTTGATAGTGCGCAATGTGCAATGCCACTGCCGGATTGTTTGATCAGCTGCATATCCTGTTCGGTGATGAAGTTGGAATGAGCGAGCACGGTATGACGGCTCAATAATCCAAAGTCTGATAGTGCTTGTGTATCTGTTTTAGCCAGCCTGTTTAAAACGTAGCTATGTTCCCAATCACTTTCAGAACAATGCGTTTGTACATGGCATTGCTTGTGTGATGCCAGCTCGCCTAAACCTTGCAGCAACTCATTGCTACAGCTGGGTATGAAACGTGGCGTGATAACAGGTTTAACGAGTTGTGTACTATTGCCTGACAATTGTCTGATGTGATGAATGCTGCGTTCGCTGGCGGCAAGGGCCGCCTTTGCATTGGCATCTCGATAATATTCAGGGCATTGCTCTGGATCATCCATGGCAACACGACCCACATAAGCTCGCTGTCCTGATTCAAGACAGGTAGAGGCAAGCAGCGTGGTTGCCTCTTCGTGAATCGTTGCAAAGTACATGGCTGTGGTTGTGCCATTAGCCAACAGCGAATTGACCAGTGATGAGTAGACGCACCGTGCGTATTCGATATCTGAGTAGCGTGCTTCAAGTGGGAAGGTGTATTTTTGTAACCAGTCCTGCAATGGTAAATGCAGCGCTTTACCCAATTGAGGCCATTGGGGAGCATGTATGTGCAGATCGACTAAGCCCGGAATCATTATTTGATCACAGCCCATTGATGTCAGCGCGTCGCACTGGTGTGCGTGCGCCAATGAGCTTTCAAAGTCATCAGTACCAGACTGGTGTCGCGAGATAATAGTGCCTTCGCTGTCAACTCGGATCAATGTCTTTTGCAACACGTCAAGCGATCCGAGTGTCGGTGCATGCATGAACTGGCCGAGAAACCATTGATCAGTACATGATTCTTTGATTGTCATCTAATAATTGCTTTGTTCAATTTTCCGGGTAGAAGACTATAGTTAGCGATAGCTGTCTGCGCAGCACACCGCTTGTGCGACACCGTATGAGGCTCTTACAGTGGCTCTGGTTTTTTGTAGAAACCTGACAGCGGATAGCTGTCAGGTTCTATAACTTGCGCGATTATGGTTATCGGGCAGGCTCTGAGCTATTTCGGTAGTTGGGTTTCGACACCTTTTACCAACCAGCTAATAGCCAATAGATCACCGTCAGCCAACGTGTCACCTTCAGCGATTTTTTCATCACCTGCCTGATCAATCACCGGACCCTGAAACGGGTGAAACTCGCCGGAGGAAATCCTGGCCACTGTTGAATCCAGTGTGGCTCGTTGTTCGGCGCTCAGATCGTCGCTCCAAGATGCCATGCTAACTGCGTTGTCTGCCATACCACCCCAAAAGGCGCTGCCCACAAAGGTGTCATCCATAGAAGCCTGCACCTGCTCGATGAAGTAATCCGCCCAACTGATCTGCAAGGATACAAGCAGTTGATTAGATGCGTACTGTTTCATGTCAGAGCTGGTGTTTACCACATACACACCTTCCTCTTCTGCTACGCTGACAACCGAGGGCGTGTCTTGGTAGATTGAAAAAATGACGTCTGATTGTTGCGCCATTAAAGAGCGGGCTGATTCCTGCGCCTTGCTTGGGTCGAACCAGGAATTAAGCCAAACAACCTTAACGCTGATGTCTGCATTGGTGGCTTGCGCACCCAGTGTGAAAGCGTTGATCAGTCCAACCACTTCTGGAATGGCATAGGCGGCTACCATGCCAATTGTGTTGGTTTCGGTAACAAAGCCTGCTCCCATACCGGCTACATAAGCAGCTTCATAGTTACGGGTCTGGAAGTTTCCCAGATTATCAAGCAGCTTGTAACCACTTGCGTGAATGAAGTCGATATCAGAGTAGCGCTTGGCGGTTTTCAGACCATCGTTCATGTAGCCGAACGAGCCCAGCATCATCATGTCTACGCCTTGAGCAGCCATCTGATTCATGATGCGGGCAGCATCTGGACCTTCTGGAATGTTTTCTACCACTACGCTTTCAACTTTGTCGCCGAACTTCTCTTCAATAGCAAGACGACCTCGATCAAGCTCATGAGCCCAACCCACATCACCCGCAGGCGAAGGATAGATGTAGCCTATTTTGAAGACATCTTGTGCCTGTGCGGGCGCTGTGCCTATCGTGAGCGCTGTTGCCAGAGACCACGCAATAGTGCGTGCTGACTTAATCCATGTTTTCATGACTTCTTCCAGTGATTGTTGAATGGGAAAATAGAATGTTAAAAAACTTAAGAGCATCTTGAATCGAATATTCCGTAAACGCAGGTGGTAAATGCTGGTTTGCTGTTTCCAAGCCGCTGCCTCATGCGCTTTTGTTATAAGTCTGCCCCAGTGATGCGGGATGGTTCAGTCGTATTAATCGAGGATTACGCGAAATTACCGCGAGTACGGTAATGGTGATGATGTACGGCATGGCGGACATTAGCTGCGAGGGGATAGCATAACCTTGGCCTTGAATGAATAGCTCAAGCAGTGATACTGCACCAAACAGATAAGCACCAATTGCGATTCGTAGTGGCCGCCACATACCGAATACCACAAGAGCGACGACAATCCAGCCACGCCCCGCCACCAAGCCTTCTGCCCATAGCGGTGTGTAGGCAAGCGTGAGGTAGGCGCCGCCAAGTCCTGCCATGGCACCTCCAAACACTATTGCTAGCAGACGGATCAATAGCACCGGATAGCCGATAGTTGCGGCAGCCGACGGCGACTCGCCAACCGCACGTATAATCAATCCAAGTCTTGTGTGACTAAGTACCCACCAACAGACAATTACGGTCGCCATGCCCACGTACACCATCACATCGTGAGAAAACAACACAGGTCCGATGAAAGGCAATTCGCTGAGGGTGCCTAAATCCAGATCCTGAAGTGGAATGATGGTGGTCCCTTCGAATTCTTTTCCGATTAGTACCGATAGACCCAGCCCCAGAATACCAATGGCAAGCCCGGCGGCCACCTGGTTGGCGAGAAACGTCAGCACCAGCCCTGCGAACACGGCAGATAGCAGGGCACTGGCAATAGCGGCCATGGCAAAGCCCTGAACATAGGAGCCACTCAAGGTTGCAACGACAAAGCCGGTGGCTGCCCCTATGGCCATCATGCCCTCAATGCTCAGGTTCAGAACACCGGTTTTCTCAACTACCGCCTCACCTACTGCTGCGAAGAGTAAGGGGGTGGCAGCCGCTAGTGTACTAGCCAGCAGAAAGATAACGGAATCAAGCATTAGCGTTTTATCTCTATTCGCTGCAATCGATGGTGTGCAAACAGGAAACAAGCCAGATAGAAAACCAGCAACATGCCTTGAAAAATTGTAGTGGAGGAGTTTGGTAGCCCAACGGATACTAACGACATGTCGCCACCCACATAGATAAGCGCCATGAAGAAGGCTGCAAATACAATCCCAATGGGATGCAAGCCGCCAAGAAATGCAACGATGATGGCAGCAAACCCATAGCCCGGTGATATCGATCGTTGCAGTAGTCCCAAAGGTCCTGCCACTTCACCCACACCGGCCATACCAGCTGCAGCACCCCCAATCAGTAAGCCGATCCAGACCGCGCGTTTTTGTGCAAAGCCTGCGTAGCGTGCAGCCTCAGGTGCTTGACCACCCACAAGTAATTTAAAGCCTGGCATGCTGCGTTGTACGAAAATCCACGCAACCAATGAGGCAATTAACGCAAGCAGTAGGGAGGTGTTCACACGGGTGTTGTCCATCAAGGGGGCGAACATGGCAGCGTCACCGAACAATGCCGATTGTGGAAAGCTCATTCCCATCGGGTCGCGCAGTGGGCCGCTTACCAGATAATACAAGAGCTGTAATGCAATACTAGACAGCATAAATGTAACGAGTATTTCGTTGGCATTGCAGCTTGTGCGTAGCCAGGCAGCTATTCCAGCCCATGCAGCTCCTGCCAGAGTGCCTGCACAAATCATTGCCGGCAGTAACCAGACAGAGTCTGATGACTCGAAATGTAGCGCAAGCGCTCCTGCTGCAATAGCACCGACTAGCAGTTGCCCTTCGGCACCAATGTTCCAGACCCTGGCGCGAAAGCCAATGGCGAGTCCTTGTGCAATCAGTAGCAACGGTCCCATTTTTAGCAGTACTTCTCCAATGCCGTAGCGGGTGGTTAATGGTTCTATAAAAAATGCATAGAACGCGTCTAGTGCATTTTTTCCCAATAGCGTGAATAGCAGGGAACCTGCGAGCAAGGTCAGCAGGATGGCAGCCAGTGGTACTAATAGCTGTGCACGCAGTGAAGGCTCGGTGCGTGCGACCAGGCGGTAGGGCATCAGGCCACCTCGCCAGCGTTAGAAAATTCACCGGTCATCCAGCGACCAATTTGAGTGGCAGTAGCGCTGCGTGCGTTCAGCGATGGAGATAGGTAGCCGTCATAAATCACGTGCAATCTGTCGCTTATTTCAAACAGTTCTTCCAACTCTTCTGAGACTACCAAGATGGCTGCGCCGTTATCGCGCAGCTGGAGTAGGGCTTTACGGATGTTGCTCGCAGCACCCACATCCAGTCCCCAGGTCGGTTGGGACAGCACAAACAGGGAAGGTGCCAAGGCAATTTCACGACCCACTATAAATTTTTGCAAATTGCCACCGGATAAACTGGCCGCCACCGATTGGTTTCCGCCACACCGTACATCATTTTGAGCAATACACTCATCGGCAAACGCTCTCACCTTTTTATGGCGAATCATGCCAAATCGGGTTAGGCCATGACGGTAGGCTGTTAACAGGCCATTGAATGATAATGACAAGTCTGGCACTGCACCACGCCCCAGCCGTTCTTCTGGCACAAAGCCAAGACCCAGTGTGCGACGTTGTGTTGCAGTCAGTGTATTGGATTTCTGTGAGCCGATAAATATGTCGCCTGTGTCTTGCTTTGTGAGCATTTCTTCGCCAGAGATCAATCGCATCAGCTCGTTTTGACCGTTGCCAGAGACCCCGGCGATGCCGACAATCTCTCCCGGGTACACCTGTAGATTGATGTCTTTCAGACGTGTGCCAAAAGGGTCGTCGGGTTCGTAAGCGAGCTGTGTAACAGACAGCGCTTGCTCGGAGGCAGGCTCTGCAGGTGCATGTTCTGGTGGGGCGATAGTGCGCCCGATCATCAAATGGGCGAGCTCTTCATTGCTATGTTCGCCAGGTCTGGCGGTGGCTACTACTTTCCCACTTCGCAAGATGGTTGCCTTGTCACACAGTTGTCGGATCTCTTCAAGTTTGTGGCTGATGTACAGAATACTGCAGCCGGTGTCACGTAGTTTGCGCAAGGTGTTGAATAGTTGCTGCACACCTTGTGGCGGTAGCACCGACGTGGGTTCGTCCATGATTAATAGTTTGGGTTGTTGCAGCAGGCAGCGGATAATTTCCACGCGTTGTCGTTCACCCACTGACAGCGAATGCACGAGTGTGTCCGCGGACAGTGGCAGGCCGAATTCTTCACCCACCGCTTCCACTTGTTCTGATAGATGTTTAATCGAGCCTTTGACAGCTAGTGAAATATTCTGTGCAACGCTTAATGACTCAAACAACGAAAAATGCTGGAAGACCATACCAATGCCCAGATTGCGCGCTTGCGCTGGGCTTTTGATAACGACAGGTTTTCCCTGCCATGTAATGTTGCCCTCGTCGGGTTGGCTGACGCCATAGATGAGTTTCATTAGCGTGGATTTGCCAGCGCCGTTTTCTCCAAGAATGGCGTGAATTTCTCCAGGAGCGATGTCTAGATCGATACGATCGTTAGCCACTACGGCTGGGTAAATCTTGCTGATTCCCCGAAGCTGAAGTAATGAGTTCATGCTTCGGCAGTGCCTGCTGATGGGAATGTGTCATTAGCGGGTAGTACATGAACAGGCCCTGGTCCTGCTGGGAATACACCGGGCATGACAACAAAGCCTGCGAGTCGTTTCACTCTGTCTGTCCAGCGCCGAATAGCCGGATAATCCATCCTCGATATGCCGCCTTCTTCAGACAGGACCACATAGGCAAAACAAGCCAGATCAGCAATGGTAGGCGTCTTGCCTGGTACTACCCAGAGATGATCCTCGCGCTCGTTGAACCAAAGATGTTCATCAAATATTCGAAAAAGGCGATGCGCCTCTTGTCGGCAGGCTTCACCATCCAAGTCGTAGAAAAAACCGTTGACAAGGCGAGCTGACGAAGCAGAACTGGTTAGTGAGTCGGCAAAACACATCCATTGTGTGACTTGAGCGAGTCGCACCGGATCACTGATGGGGAACCAAGTGTCGCTCTTGTCGTATTGTCGAGCCAGATAGACCAGAATGGCATGAGAATCATTGATTGTCAGGTCGCCGGTTTGTATTACAGGCAATTGCCCCAGCGCATTGATGCTCAGGAACGCATCAGTTTTATGTTCGGCTGCCGGGTAGAACTCAATGGCTTTTTTTTCATAGCTAACATTTAGCATGCTTAACAACAGCCGTACCTTGTAGCAGTTGCCCGATAGCTCGTAGTCGTAGAGAATAATCATGATGTTCGCCCGTTTCGCTGTGCCACTTTATAAATCCAGCACCAGTCGCTTTGAGCGCGCTCTGGACACACAGCTCATCAGACAGTTGCCTTGCGCTTTTTCAGTATCGCTTAGATAAACATCCTGATGATCGGGCTCGCCTTCAAGAACCTCTACCCGGCAGGTTCCACAAGCGCCTTGTTCGCAGGACGACTGCACGCCCACATTGTGCTCACGCAGAACGCTAAGCAGGCTTTTGCCGGCAGGTACTTGAAGTGACAGTCCAGAGCGCGCAAGTTCTACATTGAACTCGGATGAGTCATCCACCACATCAGGGTTTTTGAAATATTCAAAGTGTATGGATTCATCAGCCCATCCACGGGTTGCAGCCGTCTCTCTTGTAAAGCCAAGCATCGCGCCCGGCCCGCAAATGTACACATGATGGTGTTCTGTGGGCGCGTCAAGCAAGGCGCTCAGAGTGTCTTGAGTTTGTTGAACATCTTGTCCAACATGCCAGTGTACGGCGGCACTCATGTTCTCAAGCTCTGCGCGATTGATGGCGTCAGTTTCGGTTGCAATGAAATGATGCAGGGTAAAGGGCAGGTTTGAATGATCGAGCGCACGAGCCATAGACAGTAGTGGTGTAAGCCCGATACCGCCTGCAATCAGGTGCGTGTGTTCGGCGTCACGGCGCAACGTGAAATTATTGCGTGGAACCGATGTCGCCAGTACATCGCCCACTTTCAGAGAATCGTGTAATGCGTGCGAACCTCCGGTCGAATCATCAAGACGTTTTACGGCGATCGCATAGTGATCTGTTTGTCCCGGACCATTGATCAGGGAGTATTGCCGGACAAGTCCATTGGGCAGGTGAATGTCGATATGCGCGCCGGGCTGCGCAACTGGCAACACTGACGGTGCTGCGCTTTCGATTTGTGTGTTTAACGCCTGGAAGCGGAATGTTTTTACGCTGGGTGAGAGATTTTCGATAGCGCTTAGGCGCACGCGTAATTTGGCTTGCTGGCCGGCGCTCGTGAGCGGCGGCATACTAGCGTGGCGGTCGCTGACCTTTGGTATGTAGGGCGTCCACGGGGTGGGTACAGGTTTGTCCCTGTGGCCGGACTCGATAATATCCCTGGCGCGGCAGAGCATGAAGCTATGCTGCTTTAACAACGCGATGAGTGCTGCACTACCGATGTTGTGTTCGTCGACGCCACAAAGAACCCCACGAACAGCCGTACGTGCGGCATCAAGGGGTTGAAAGAAGAATGCAATATCAGGGGTGGGAGTATCGACTGCTTGCGCGTTGGCGCTGGTATGTAAATGGCCGTGGGCATGCAAGATCAACAGGAACGGATCGGGGGTGTCAGCACCGTAGTGAACTACTGAGTCGCCTGAAGCCCCACGTTGTCCCGAACTGTAGTAATCGATCAGTGGTAGCGCAATATTTTCAAGTGGGACATTGATGGTGACACCGCGTAGAGGCGTGATAGAGGTCGTATCGAGCACGTCCAGAGAGGGGATCTGGCCATCAGGTTTCTCGCCGCTCCATATCAGTCCGTGCTTTTCCACTGCCGGATACGTGTTGTTGCAGATGGTGCGTGCCGGCGCATCTGCCGGGTGAGCTGGAATATACGTGCACCCGGCAGTGCGATTGGCATAACGCCAGCCGTGGTACTGGCATACAAGCTCCCGACCATCATTGATGCCGATGGACAAGCGCACACCGCGATGCAGGCAGCGATTCTCCCACGCGTTGACGTTACCGTCGTCAGCTCGCCACAGCGCCATCTCACGACCCAGGAGTTGAGCCTGAAAAACGTGACGAGGTACCAGATCTGTACTGCTGGCTACTGGGTGCCAGCGATAACGGGCTGCTTCAAGGTCGATCATGAGGCACTGAATTGGAGCATGAGAGCGGACGTGTAGTGAGCGTGGGGTGACAGCTATCGTCACGCTCAAGATACACAGTATCGGGGCCTTGAATCAACGAAAAATTCATATAATTGATCTGTAGTATTTGATAGCTAAGGAGCCTGTGCAAGTACTCAGGCCGCTGCCGCCAAGACGCCATATTGCAATCCCTTTGTGCGTAGCCAACGCCTGTAGGCGATGGCCGACTTATCTGCTCGAATGGGCGTCTCGGCACGCGGATCCAGTGGCAGTCGTTTGGGCAGCTGGTTCTCCAGTATGGGCTTGTCCTGACTGAAGATATTTTGTTGGAACATGCGAATGTCCAGATCACTGCTTTGCGTATCGATAACGCTCACCAAGGCATGTGCGCGGATATTTTCTTCATCCACGCTCTGCAGGAACAGCGCAATGACATCCAAACGAGATTCATCGGTAGGGCAGGATTTGTACAGCACCGCACAGTACGGGTGTGGCACTCGATAGATGTAATCTGACATCACGCCTCCGGAGGATCCTGCCGCTGCCTGTGGCTGGTAGAACAGGCATTCTGTGGCGAGTATTTCATCACGCTCAGTATCAACGTTTACCTGATATTCACGCACTTCCGTATGTGGCTCTGCGCCCAGGATGCCGGTATGCACAAACGGAAAATGGCCCATGTCCAGAAAATTTTCTACCGCACGCGGGGCTGACACATTGACGCCAACGGTTGCCGCGCAAACATTGCGCCGGTCTGATTCTGCATATTCCGGCAAATCGAACAGGTCTCGCTCTGGGGTGCCCAGACACGTCCAGACATAACCGTAGGCTAGGGTGACCGGTAACTTGCGATCGCCGTGATGCACGCTGACCCGAGTGTCATCCATTTTTCTATAATGCAGGACTTCCCCGAGTAGCTGAGTTTTCTGTTTTCCATCGGCTGGAATATCCTCGATAGCGGCAATGGGGTGCCATAGAGCCAGCGCTACCGGATCGCTACACTGTGTCATTTGACCATTTTCATAGAGGTTGCCTCGTGGGTATGTGCAAACTGTGACAATCGCAGGCGGGTCTGTCAATTGGTAATCAGCGGATGGCGTACCATAGGGGGTTCGGGCACAAAACAGGACGGTGTACGCAGTGGATAACAGAAGCGAGCAGATCAGTCAGGGTGCTGTTGTGCTAACCGTCAATCAGCGACTGTCCCGGCATCACATGATGTTGTACCAGAGCTGGCAATGTCAGCAGGGTGTCGATTGGTGGCCAACACCGCAGATTTTGCCCTTTCGCAGCTGGATGAGCACTTTGCACAGGCAAGCGCTGGGTATGGGCCTGAGTCAAAGGGCGTTACTGCCGGCCTTACGTGTTCAACAGGCATGGCGACGCATCATCGATGCTGATACCTCTGTACAACTACTCGATCCTGTAGGGGCTGCGCGCTCGGCGTTACAGGCCTGGGAGCTGTCTTGCGCCTGGCAGTGCAAACCTTCGGAAGACCAGTATCTGTCGACTGATCAGTTTACCTGGCAACGATGGATGAAGCGGTATTGTCGATGGCTGGAGGACGAACAAGGTATTGATGAGCCCTCGCTGCCTGATGAACTGATAACAGTATTGCAGAGCGCCTCTGCGCAACAGCAAGCTGCGTTGTTGCCATCGGTACTGATATTAGAGGGTTTCTTACAGATACCCACACAGCTTGAACTGTTGCTAACAGCCCTGAAGACATGTGGTGTACAGGTGCAGATCAATCAGCCGCAGCCACAATGCGTAGTGCACAACGCAACCTATGCGGATGATGATGCAGAATTGCTGGGTATTGCACAACAGATGCGAAGCGAGCTTGAACATGATTCTTCGCAGTCGCTGGGGTTGGTCGTGCCTGATCTGCAACAACGTCGGGATGCTGTTGTGCGAGCTTTCGAACGGGTATTCTACCCGATGATGTCGCCTACCCAAATCAATCAGCAGGATCCGGTTTATGAGGTGTCACTGGGTCTGTCCCTGGCTGAGCAGCCCGTGGTTGCGATGGCATTGTTGTTGTTACAACTCAGCGCTGAATCTGTATCCGGCAATGAGCTCAGCGCGTTGGTGTTGAGTCCTTACTGGAAGGGTGCGGCCGATGAGGTACGTCAACGTGAACAGTTCGATCGGCGACTTCGGGATAAGCGTGTTCGTATGCTCACGCTCGATCAATTTATTGATCAGATGTACTCGTCCAGCAAGTTGACGCCCGGACTCAAATCATTGAAAAAAATGCGCAAACTGCGTGCCACTACATTGAGTCAGTGGGCGACCCGGTTTAGTGCCTGGTTGAAAATTCTGGGTTGGCCGGGAAAATCAACCGACAGTGAAGAGTATCAGGCGGTGTCAGCGTGGATTGAATGTCTGGATGATATGCAGATACTCGATGACGATGAGACGGTGTCATTTAAAAGCGCATTCGCTCAATTAAAAACCTTGGCTGTTGAGCGTGTGTTTCAGACACAGGCACCGGCAACGCCCATTCAGGTGATCGGGCGTCTGGAGAGTCACGGACTGGATTTTGACTGTTTATGGGTCTGTGGTCTCGATGGTGAACAATGGCCACCGGCAGGCGCTGCCAGTGCGTTTTTATCCATCAGTGAGCAAAAGGACTGCAATGTTCCCAACAGCTCTGCTGCGGGTCGACTGGCGTTGGCCGAATCCGAATACCAGTTGTGGGCATCGCATACGCCGTTACTGATTTCAAGCCATGTGTTGGCACGTGATGGAAAGGAGTTGATCGGTGCGGCTTTGCCCGTCATCACATCATCCGAGTCTTCCCAGCTGCTTGCCTCTGGCAGGCTTGATCGTCTGGAGCATTGTGAAGAGCCCATTAATCTGGTTAGAGCAATATCGCAATCACTGAATGTTGTGGTTATCGATGACTTCTATGGGCCTGGTCTGGTTACAGGCACCAAAGCGTCTGGCGGTGCGCGACTATTTGAAAATCAGGCGCTTTGCCCGTTTCGTGCATTTGCGTTGCACAGACTGAACATCCGTCCTCTGGAAGAGGTTGGGTTAGGACTTGATGCACGTCAGCATGGCACATTGCTGCATCATGCTCTGGAGTGTTTCTGGTTGCAGGTGCGCACCCATGAAAATCTTGTAACGATGGATGAACAGGTACTTGATGAAACATTGCACACTATCGTTGTTGAATCCATGCAGGAGCTTCAGGTGCCCGAAAAGTTGCAGGCATTGGAGTTAACCCGCCTTACTGGGTTAATGCACGAGTGGTTAACGCAGTGTGAAGCACGCAGAGCGCCTTTTGAAGTTGTGGAGGTGGAGCGGCGCATGCCTATCGAGCGTGGCGGTGTAGTTATGGAAGTCATCATTGATCGAATCGATAAAGTCGATGGTGAGCTAGTGGTGGTCGACTATAAGACCGGTGTGAGTAACAAGGTGAACACGTGGGCAGATGAACGAATCTCAAACCCTCAATTACCCTTGTACGTTCTGACTGATGAGCAGATTACGGCGGCAAGTTTTGCGCAGGTAGCCAGTAATCAGTGTCGCTTTGTCGGTATTGCCAGTGATGAGCAAACCTTGCCAGGGGTGAGTACAAAATTGCGAGGTTCCTCATCGAGCAGGGCTTCCGAGGAGCCGATGACTAGCTGGGCGCAATGGACGTCGCATTGGCAAACATCACTGGATTCCATCGCACAGGAACTCCACGCTGGAATTGCAACGGTGACCCCCATGAAAACTGCGTGTACGTACTGCGAGCTGAAGTCACTGTGCCGCATACAAGCAGCAGATCCTGAATCACAGATGGATGAATTGGCTGGAGAGGGTGTGGATTCCGGAGCGTCATCATGAGCGGGCCTGTAGATCAGGCAGTGCGAGAGCAAGCGCTCGATGCCACACAATCATTCATCGTGCAAGCGCCAGCAGGTTCTGGAAAGACTGAGCTGCTTACCCGTCGTGTATTGACGCTGCTGTGCACCGTGGATGAGCCTGAAGAAATACTGGCCATCACGTTTACCCGAAAAGCTGCAAGCGAGATGCGTCAGCGGGTGGTCGAGATACTCGAGCGTGCGGGTAGCGACTACGAAACCAACGATCCCTACGAGCTTGAGGGAATAGCGCTGGCGCAACAGGTTCTTGAGCGCGATCAGCTGTGTGGTTGGAATTTGTTACGCAACCCGCAGCGCTTGAACCTTCGCACTATCGATGCACTAGCGACACAGCTTGCGCATCGTTTACCGGTCACCTCTACATTGGGCGCGCCTACGGGATTGGTTGAGAACGCCGACAATTTATACAGTGAAGCTGCTGAGCGATTTATTGAATCTCATTTGGATGAACTGGACCTGGTCTTGTTACATCTTGGTAACAAGCTGGATCGTGCCAGATCTCTGATGGCGGGATTGTTGGCCAGGCGTGACCAATGGCAGCGACATGTCTATGCCGCTGGCAATGATCATGACGAGCTAAGGCAGGTGCTTGAAGGTATGTTGGCTGAGCTGGTGGAGTCGCGTCTTGCTAATCTGTGTTCCTTAGTGCCAGACGGGTTGGCGGAAAAACTGCTGCCGTGTCTCAACACAGCGTTTGAATTTTCCTTGCATCAGGCAGAAGGGGATATTGACGAGCTGGCGTGGGAGCTGCAATTGTGGCAAGACATGTTAGAACTGCCAGATTGTAATATCAGTGATCTTGATGGTTGGACGAGTGTCGCCTTTGGCTTGTTAACCACATCCCATGGTGTGCGCCGCCGAGTCACCAAAAATGAAGGATTTCCGGCCAAGGGCGATGCGAAAAAGCTGGGCGTGGAGCCGGGCATGCTGGAGATGCATAAACAGCGCATGGCTGATGTGCTTGAGTATGTTGGACAATCCAGTGAGTTCATAGAGGCTCTGGTTGAGGTTAGAAAGCTGCCGCCACCGTTCTATAAAGATGAACAATGGGCGTTGCTATCGCAGTTGCTGGAGTTGTTGCCTGCACTGCTGTTTGAATTGCAGCTGGTGTTCAGTGAGCGAGCACAGGTTGATTTTGGTGAAATCTCGGCACGAGCAGCTCGGGCGTTGGGTACTGAAGATGAACCCACCGATCTTGCATTATCAATGGACCTGAAGCTCAAACATTTGCTCGTTGATGAATTTCAGGATACCTCGCAGACACAGTTCCGCTTGTTTACGCAGCTGGTGAGTCAGTGGGGGCAGGAAGATGGGCGTACATTTTTTGCAGTGGGTGACCCCATGCAATCGATCTACCGGTTTCGTGAAGGTGATGTTGCGTTGTTTACTCAAGTGCAGCGTGATGGCATCGGTCCCGTTGATGTCGTGCCCCTGGTATTGTCTGTGAACTTTCGAGCAGCACCTGCCTTGACGCAATGGGTGAATGCAAGCTTTGCTGAGATTTTCCCCAAACGCGCTGACGCCGATATCGGGGCTGTTCCGTATTCGCCCTCGGAGGCGTTCCGCAACTATGACGGGCGTGTGGTCGTACACCCCTTGATAGATGTCGACAAGCAGGCTGAGGCTGAGCATGTTGCCAAGCTTTGTTCAGAGGCGATTGATGGTGCACCTGATCATACGGTTGCCATTCTTGTTCGCTCACGGGCACAAGCGGTGGAGATATTTACCGCGCTTCGAGCGCATGATTTAGCGTACGAGTCGGTCGAGATGGATTTGGTGGGTGAGCGTGCGGTGGTGCGCGATCTGATTAGCCTGACGTTGGCATTGCGTTATCCCCACGATCGCCTGCATTGGTTGTCGTTATTACGCGCACCCTTTGTCGGGCTGACACTGCATGATTTGCAGTGGCTGATGAACGAGGCGGGCAGTGGAGCGGCTGTGATCGAGCGCTTGCAGGATGCTGCGCTGCTCCAGACATTAAGTGAGGATGGCCAGCTGCGAATCGATCGAATGCTGAAGGTTATAGAACCTGCCATGAAGCGTACGTTGCGTGGCAGGCTTATGCCCTGGGTAGAATCTGTCTGGCTGCAGCTGGGAGGTCCGGTTGTGTGTGAAAGCGATCTGGATTTCGATGCGGCAGATCGAGCTATGGCCTTGTTGTACAAATTGGAAGCTGCTGGCGAGCTATGGCAAAAATCAACGATTGAGGCTGCTATGGCCAAGCTATATGCCAAGCCTGCAAACGCTTCATCGTGTCAGATTCAGGTGATGACATTGCATAAATCCAAAGGCCTAGAGTTCGATACGGTAATTCTCCCAGCGTTGAACAGGCCCCCTCGCGGTGACAGCTCGCAGTTGCTTAACTGGTTTGAAAGTACCCTGGATGGTCAGCCACGGTTGTTGCTGGCGCCGTTTGAACAAACAGGCCTGCATGCAAACCAGCGCGACAGAATTAATAAACTAGTGCAGCGTGCCAGTGATCGTTGTAATGCACAGGAAAAGCTACGACTGCTGTATGTGGCGTGCACACGAGCCAAGCGTCAACTGCATCTGGTGGCAAGAGCTGCGCACAATAGCAAAGGCGAGTTGGGCAAACCTGTGGAGGCCTCGTTACTGACACCGCTCTGGCCGTTGTTAGAAACACAATTTCTAGCGATGTCCAAAGCGATTGATGTGGAAGGGAAGAATGCTGATAGTACGCAGGTACCGAGCGGCGAGTCGTCATCGGAGCAACAACATGATGGCGTACCGGGTGTGCAAGCTATGTTGGATCTTGGTGATGACACTGATCACACGCCGTTAGATGCACCGCAGTTCAAGCGCTTGCCGGTATCTGCTTCAATGCCGCAATTTACGCCCTTTGCCTGGAGCGCACGACCAGAGCCTTTGGTGCCTAAAGAGAATGCAACGATTGAGTTTCAATGGGCTGGCAGAGATGCGCGTGACATAGGCACCGTCATTCATGATCAATTGCAGATGTTGGCGTCAATGCCTGCGGCAACGCCGATGGTTGTGAATGATGAGCATCGTGTGGTGGTGCGACGCCAGTTACGCAATCTTGGGCTCAACGTCTCAAGGCTGGATAGTGCCGTGGACAAAGTGATGAAAGCACTTGCGAACACACTTGATGATGAGCGCGGTCGCTGGATTCTGCAAGCGCACGAGCAGGCGCGCAGCGAGTGGGCATTGAGCGTGCCGCAATCATCGGCTAACAATGCGGCTAGTCATACTGGAACGTTTACGCCTGTACAAAAAATCATTATTGATCGCACGTTTATAGACAGTGATGGTGTCCGGTGGATCGTTGACTACAAGACAGGTGATCATGAAGGCGGGAATCTGGAAGCCTTTCTGGATAAAGAGAAAAAACGTTATGCAGATCAGCTCAATGGCTATGCTGCTATCATGAAACGGCTGGAGTCGCGGCCGGTGCGCGTGGGATTGTATTTTCCGATGTTGCGTGAGTGGAGGGAATGGGAGCCTGATAAAATCTAGCTCTGGCGCAATGAAAAACCTGGAGACGGAGCACTATGGAAGCGCAATACTGGCTGGACAAGTGGGCGGAAGAAAAAATCGGCTTCCACCAGGCAGTCGTTAACAAGCGACTTGAAAGGTATTGGCCCAAGGTGTTGTCGGCCTTACAGCCGCCTCACGCATCATCAGAACGCCCCTGTGTATTTGTGCCGTTGTGCGGCAAGTCGCTGGATATGCTCTGGCTCCATGCGCAGGGCTTTGAGGTGCTTGGTATCGAACTCAGTGTGGATGCGGTAAAGGCGTTTTTCAGTGACAATGCGCTCACGTTTGAGCAAACCCGAGAGGGCGAGTTTGAGTGTTTCTCAGGCACTGGCGCAGCTAATGGGCTAACCCTTCTGGCGGGTGATTTTTTCGCTTTGACCCCCGAGCACACAGCAAAATGTTGCACGTTTTATGATCGCGCGTCGCTCATCGCCATGAATCCTGCCATGCGCGCCGACTATGCGCAGCACCTTGTGACGTTGATGCCTGAGGCATCTCAGGGTCTACTGATCGCCATTTCATATGATCAATCGGCTATGCAAGGGCCGCCTTTTTCGGTATCTGATGAAAATGTTCGGCACTTACTCGGTGATGGCTTTGAGATCACTGAGCTGGCACACTATGGAGGGCCAGAGCGGGTCGGAAATCTTCGCGATCGAGGCCTTGAAACTCTTGATGAGCGGGTCTATCTACTCATGCGTAAGTCATAGATATTATTAGAGAAAATTTGCATGCCCAAGCCTTTGCAACGAATTATCGGTTTTTTCATCCTGCTGGCAACGGTAGGGATGTTGTCCTGCCAGGCTTTCATGGGCTGATTATGGCTGCCGTCACACGCATAGAGTCCGGTTCCAAGCCCAAAATACTGTGGCGCGGATTCTTGCTCTACATATTACCGTTACCCTTGTTGCCTGCATTTTTCTTCTCTTTGAGAGATGGCCAAATCGTACAGGCACTGGCGCAGGCGGCCGGATTCGTTTCGGTTATGGCCGCAGCCACGCTCATTCGCAAGGGTATCCGTCTGGACAATGAGGCTGCCAAGCGTCGACTGCGTCGCAGGGCCAGCACAGTTCAATATCGGATGTTAGGTGCAGGGCTGGTGTCGGCAGGCATGTTTCTGGTCGCCTGGCTGGGAACCAATAACGCGCATTCACTGATTGAGAGCGTTCTCTATGCCGCAGCAGTTCTATTAGGATGTTATCTGTACTACGACTTTGATCCAGCACGCAAGGATCCTGAAGTAGCGGCGGTGGGGATAACCACAGAGGAGCTCATCGAGCTATTGGATGAAGCGGAAGGGCGAATTGAAGGTATCGAGCAGGCCAGTCGGCAAATCCATAACCTGGAATTCAAAGACAGGCTGCGGCGCATTGTGAAAGAGGCGCGAGACATACTCGATACAATAGAAAAAGATCCGGCGGATGCGCGTCGCGCACGTAAGTTTCTCAAGGTGTATCTGGATGGCGCTCAACAGGTTACTGAAGGCTATGCGCGAACTCATACGGCCGATGAAAAGCATGCGCTAGAGGATAATTTCCGTCGTGTGCTAACCACTATTGAAACGGTTATTGCTGAGCAGCAGTTGAAGCTGGCTGAAAACAATCTGAGCGATCTGGACGTTACTATCGAGGTGCTGCAGATGCAGCTTGAGAGAGAAGGCGTTACCTGAATTTGATCGGATTTGACGGCAACTGTCTTGTATTAAAGTTTGTGTGCTGTACGAATCGAAATAAAAGCGAAGCACGATAGGCGGTTGTCTGGCCTTGTCACACTGGTATCTACCAGTTTACTAACATTGAAGTTCATACGCTGGCGCATGCAACGCTCCAGTCAATACGCGGAGAAAAACCCATGGCTCAGACTACTGTTGATGTTGCCACTGCCACGCAAGAGCTGCCAGGCACCGAATTACTGCCCGATCTGAAGCACGACATCGTCCCCTATGAACAGGTAGATCAGAGCGAGAAAACTCGCATTGATCAGCTGATGAACGAAATTAATCTGGGCGATAGCAATTCCATTATCTTCTTTGGTAGTAAAGCCCAGCAAGAACTCACAAGCATTTCAGACAGCATGCTCGAAGGTGTAAAAAACAAGGATCTGGGTTCTGCCGGTACCTCCCTTAACAATATGGTGTCTGTGTTGCGCGGTTTCGAGGTTGAAGATTTTGACCCCAACAATAGCCCTGGGTTTTTCACACGCGTGTTCCGCAAGTTGTTTGGTGGTGTCAGTCCTGTTGCCAAATTCATACAACAATACGAAGGTGTGCGCCGGCAGGTCGATGTTGTGACCGATGATCTGGAAAAACACAAGACGCTGCTTCTGCGAGACATAAAATCACTGGACAAGCTGTACTCAGCAAATCTGGACTACTTTCATAATCTGGAGGCTTACATTCTGGCCGGTGAGCAAAAGCTCAAAGCCATTGAGGATGTGATCATTCCGGAAGCCGAAACAAAAGCTGCCGGCTCTGATGATGTTCTCGCAGCGCAGGAGCTGCGTGATGTGAGAAGTGGACGAGACGATCTGGAGCGCCGCGTTCACGATTTGCGTCTGACGCGTCAGGTGGCCATGCAAGGATTGCCCAGTATTCGGCTTATTCAGGAAAACGACAAAGGGCTTGTTAACAAGATCAACTCCACGCTGGTCAACACTGTGCCGTTGTGGCGTCAGCAGCTTGCGCAAGCTGTCACTATCTTCCGCTCAGCAGAAGCTGCCAAGAGTGTCAAGGCGGCCAGCGATTTGACCAATGAGTTGCTAGAAAAGAACGCTGAAAATCTGCGAACTGCAAACAGGACTGTGCGTGAAGAGTTGGAACGTGGTGTGTTTGATGTGAATGCTGTGCGCCGTGCCAACGAGAACCTGATTGCCACGGTAGAAGAGAGCTTGCAGATTGCCGATGAGGGTAAGCGTCGCCGGGCTGAGGCCGAGCAGCAGTTGCAGAGCATGGAAAGCGAGTTGAAGGCAACGTTGAAATCAGCTTCTGCGCGCGCCGACAGTGCACCGGTAGCAGGGGTCTAGCTCATGGGATTATTCAGCAAGTTATTTGGTGAATTTGTTGATGTCATCGAGTGGACTGATGACTCCAGCAACACGATGGTGTATCGCTTCGAGCGTTACGGCAACGAGATAAAGTACGGTGCAAAACTGATTGTTCGTGAAACACAATTTGCGGTTTTTGTTAATGAAGGCGAAGTCGCAGACGTGCTTGGGCCTGGCACTTACGAGCTAGAGACTAAAAATTTGCCGGTGCTGACCACCTTGCAGAACTGGCACCATGGTTTTGAGAGTCCGTTTAAAGCTGAAGTGTATTTCTGCAATGCCCGTCGGTTTGTTGATTTGAAGTGGGGCACGAAACAACCTCTGATGTTGCGCGATAGTGAATTTGGTGGATTGCGCATCCGGGCGTTTGGTACCTATGGTGTCAGGATAATTGATGCGCTCAAGTTCATTCGTGAAATCGTAGGCACTGAAGGCGTGTTCACCACTGATGAGATCAGCGCCCAGCTGCGTAATCTGATCACGTCACGCTTCGCTACTATCATCGGCAGCGCCAATATCCCTGTATTGGACATGGCAGCCAACTATGACCAGTTGGGGGATTTTCTGACCCGACGTATTGCCCCTGAGTTTGGAGAATATGGACTGCAACTGACGCGCATTCTGGTAGAGAACATTTCTCTGCCACCGGCCGTTTCAGAAGCATTGGACAAACGTACCAGCATGGGTATGACCGGAAATCTAGATCGATTTCTGCAATACCAGACAGGGGTTTCCATGGAGGCCGGAGCCAACAATACAGGCGGTGGTGCATCTGACGGGATCGGCATGGGTATTGGTCTGGCCATGGCGAATCGTATGAACGAATCTATCGGTGGCACAAGTAATACTGGTATGCCGCCGCCGTTGCCTGGTGGCTCAGATGTTTTTCATGTGGCGGTTAATGGTGCCTCGCAGGGGCCGTACACGACCGATTTGCTCAAGCAGCAGGCGGCCAACGGAACACTCAATGCAGAGACGCTTGTATGGGCGCCATCCATGACTGAATGGGCCCCTGCCGGTACGGTTGATGCGTTAAAGAGCGTATTGAGCAGTGCTCCTGCCTCACCGCCACCTATTCCTGCTTCATGACACGAAGCGATAGTCTCAAGACACGTCTTAAAGCACAGCTTCAGGAGCGCATGGATGCGCAGCAGACTACACCTGCAAACGCTGAGGCGTATCAGTGGCAGGGCGATGATGAGCGTGGCGTAGGTGAGGCCACAACTCGTGCGCTCACTGAGAAACGTTTTCCGTGTGCGCAATGTGGCGCAGTCCTTAACTACGCTGTTGGGACCCGCTCTTTGAGTTGTGAGTATTGTGGTCATCACAATGCTATTGCAGAATCGGATGTGGTGTTGCAAGAGATAAACCTGGCGCGAGCATTGCGTGGGTTACAAGAATCAGCGAGGTTGCCGGCTGAAGAGCAAGGCATTTCCTGCCCTAACTGTGCGGCACATTTTCAACTTGATGCGCATATCCATGCTGGTGAATGTCCCTTTTGTGGCACCGATGTCGTCACCGACACAAGCCGAACAAAACCGATAAAGCCAAAGGGCCTGTTGCCGTTTGCCGTCACCGCAGAAGCGGCTCGTACGTCGTATCAGCAATGGTTGTCCAAACGCTGGTTCGCACCTGGAGCGCTAAAAAAATATGCGCGTAGTGATGCAACGCTCAATGGTGTCTACATCCCGTACTGGACTTACGACAGTGATACGGCAACGGCCTATCGAGGGCAGCGTGGTGAGGTGTATTACGTTACTCAACGATACACGACTCAACAAAATGGTCGTACGGTGACCCGCACTCGCCAAGTCCCGAAGATTCGCTGGTATCCGGCTAGCGGCCGTACAAGTCGTCACTTCGATGATGTACTGGTGGGCGCAACAAAAACCTTACCGCGTAAAATCACTGATTGGCTAGCGCCATGGGATCTGCAGAATCTGGAGCCTTACAAAGAGGACTATCTGGCAGGTTTCAGCAGTGAGGTGTACCAGGTGGATCTTGATGAAGGGTTCACCCTTGCGCAGCGCACGATGGACAAGGTCATTCGTGGAGATGTCAAACATGCGATCGGAGGTGATCAGCAACGGATACACAAGCTCACCACGCAGCACAGTGACACAACTTTTAAGCATGTGTTGTTGCCGGTATGGACAGCAGGATTCCAGTTTCGCAACAAGACGTATCGATTTGTTGTCAATGGTAGAACCGGTAAGGTGCGTGGTGAACGTCCTTATAGTGTCGTGAAGATTGCTTTGGCAAGCATTGCAGGCCTAGCGTTGCTAGGCGGGGCAATGTTTGCCATGAGCAACTCGCAAGGTATGCAGTCGCGAGGTGGCTTTAGTTGGGGCGGCATTGATAGTTTCGGTATCGACCGTGGCCGATTGCCGAGCACTTCACAATGGCCGCAGAACCGAGTGAATGAGCGTTTGCAGCAGTGGGATCAGACTACGCCTCGGGTGACGTTTTAGCGCGAGTTTTCGTGCTGATCCTAATGATAAAATCCACCAAAAATGATTGGGCCACTCTTGCAGTAATGTCAAGAGCGGCCTGTTTCAGCACTACAAAGTCTACAAAGCTATAACTTCCTAGGGTCTGGATTATTCATGAAATCACGGGGACGCCCAGTCCCAATCCTTCCAGTGAAAGATTTGCGTATTTCAGGAGTAGTTCAGGCTAGCGCTGTAGACGCTTACCGTCGTAGTCAAACATGACGTCGCTACTGCTGTTTGTTGCGTCAACAAACACATTGCTACGCGCAGTGGCAACCGCATTTGGCACAGGTAATCGGTTTACAGCCAGAACATTCACCGAGTAGGCAACAGCGTCGCTCATCTCGTCCAGTGCTTCCAGGCTGAGGTTATCGTTTGTGTCGCAGGCCTCGTGGTAGCACGGATCATAAGCTTCCCCGGCGGTTCCTCCGTAAATGGCAGCTTGGCTCTCTGTCTTTATATCTTCAGCGCCGGTAAACAAGCCCCCAGCCGGGATACCTGCCGCTATAAAAGGACCGTAATCAGAGCGACCGTCAAAAGCGGTTGGCTCGTTAGCAAGTCCTACATCCTGAAAGTAGTCGTTAAACATCCACTCGATAAATGCAGAACCTTCTGGTCCACCTTGTACCGAGGCTGAACCATCGCCGTCATAGACAAAGCGCGCAAAATTAGGCGAACCGATCATGTCGAAGTTCAGGTTGGCCATGATCTGTTCGAACTCTGCATCGGGTAGGGTAGCGACATAATATTCAGAACCTAACAGCCCTAATTCCTCGGCGCCCCAGAATGCAAATCGTACACGGTTACGAATGCCAGTATCTTCGTCATCTAGCAACCCGATGTTGCCCATTTGCAAGGCAACTTCCAGAATAGCGGCAGTACCACTACCGTTGTCATTGATACCAGGTCCTTCAGCAACAGAATCAAGATGAGCACCGACTACAACGGTATTTTCTGCAGCACCTATTGGGGTATCAGCAATTACGTTACCACTGATGCGTGTCTCGGTAATGGCGTCAACCTTAAGACGAACGACCGACTCCTGTGCTGCCAGCGTATTGCCGATTTCAAAGCTTGCGCCTACAACAGGGATAGTGACGCCTGCTTGTCCCAGCGTTCCACCAAAAGCTGAGGTTCTACCGTCTTGGCCTTCATTGAAAATAACAACCCCTACAGCACCTGCTTGTTCTGCATTTAAGGCCTTCAAGAAGAATGAGCATGAGCCACGCTGCACCAACGCGATATTGCCTGCTTGAAAATCAGCGAAGTCTTCCGCTTCACAGCCACTGGTTGAGGAATTTGCGTCGGCGGCCGCTGGCAACATGACATCTACCGCCTGGGCGGTGGCTGTAACTTCACCAGAGCCTGAGTATGTCAGGGAAGCAAAGCCTTCATCATCATCGGGTGTGTAAAGGGTGTCCGTCGGTGAAATCTGCTGTAATTCGGGTGGCGTTGTATCTTCAAAAAAGGTGAAAGGAAAAATCTGGACATCGACATCGTAGCCTGCAATGGATAATGCCTCACTGACATACAGTACCGATTGAAAATACCCGTTGCTCGATGCCTCGCGTACGCCGTCATTAGCATCAGCAATATCCTGAAATACGTCCAGGTGGGTTTTGATGCCGTCTACAGTGACAGCTTCCATGAGCGCTGAAGCATCAACACCTACGCCTGCGATCCCCGGCTGTGCTGACAGTATGGTGGCAATCACGGTCGCACTTAAGGCGATGGTTCTCGCGCTAGTGGTCGTACGTCTGGGCCGCTGTGTCACCAGATGTTCACGCGGGTCTGTCGTTATTAGATCTCTGCTCATTGCTTGTCCCCTGATTATGAAATAGGAGTCTTTACAGTAGAGATATATTGCAGCTTTTATCATTACAATTTGTAATAATATGGAACTTAATGGGTACGCAGTTTCACTCAGGCGTGAGCGTCACCGGCATGACGTTGTTGGCGTGCTGCTGCAGAGGGTAGGCGTTTTTCTTCGTGTGACGTATTGGTGTTCAAAAAGACAGGTCTGCCTTTCATACCGCTATGCGCAAAATCGGATACCAGAGCGTCATGAGCTAATGTTGTTTCCACATTGCGCACTTGGAGAAGGTGGTCGTGTAGTAAGCCAAATAGTTTTGGCAGTGAAATACGATGCGTTTGTGTGGTTGTTTCAAACAACCAATCACTGAGTAACATGAAGTTTACAAAAGGTTTGTCCCCCAGCAACAAGGGCAGGGTGGCAGGGAAGCGTCCGGAGTTGCCTATAAGGTCCCAGTAGCGTGCGAAACGCACCATACGCTGGATGGTGTCAAAGTCCGCGTCCTTATGCGCTAATACGCGATAAGGTGGCGTGCTCATGTATCGCATGTCGTAGTCGATGGTATGGCGCGAAATAGGTGTGCCACGTAGACGCTTGAGTATGCCTACCTGGATTTCTTGTGGCCCTAATGAATGCAGCAGATCAAAACCTTCGCCAAAACTTGTCAGGTTCTCCCCGGGCAGTCCAAAGATAAGATCTGCATGAATATGGGCTTGTGTGTTTTGACGCAACCACTGCATGTTGTGACAAGTGCGCTCGTGCTGCTGTTTGCGGCTTATACGCTTCTGCACTTCGGGGTTGAATGATTGAATGCCAATTTCAAACTGTAGCGAATTGGCAGGAAAACGCGGTAGAAGATCCAGCAGAACCTCTGGAAGGCGATCAGGGATGAGTTCGAAATGTAAAAACAAATCTTTGTCGATATGTTCCAGAAAAAACTCAAGTATGCGTTTGCTTGTTTCAGCTTTAAGATTAAAGGTTCGATCAACAAATTTGAATTGTCTTGCGCCACGCTCAATCAGATCCTGCATCTGATCCAGAAAATTCTCGAGATCAAATGCGGTGGCTGTCTTGTCCAGAGAAGAGAGGCAAAATTCGCATTTGAAGGGGCAGCCACGTGAGGCTTCCACATAGATTACACGCTGTGCAACGTCTTCATCGCTGTAAAACGCATACGGCGTTGCCAGACTGTCCAAATCAATGGGTAATGAGGAGACCAGCTTGGAAGGCGGTTTGCCACTCAGAATTTCCCGGCACAGTTCGGCAAAGGACTTGTCTGCAGCTCCCAGAATGACGAAGTCGGCCAGAGCGGTGATAGGTTGCTGGTCAACCTCGTAACTGACCTCTGGCCCGCCGACAACCACAATGATATCGGGCCGGATGACTTTAATGAGCTGGATGACTTCGAGGGTTGGCACCACGTTCCAGATGTATACGCCAAATCCGATGATTTTAATATCCGCGCGCAGCAGGGATTCGACAATGTCTTCTGGTCTTTGCGACAGTGTGTATTCGCACATTGCTGTGCGTGACTGAAGCTCACCCATGTTTGCATACAGGTATCTGAGACCCAGTGAAGCATGGATGTATTTTGCGTTGAGCGTGGAGAGAACAATGTCCTGCATGTGGGTAAGGCGTCTGGTTAATTCGAAGTGTTACAGGCTGGACACTGTACCCCGAATCGTTGAGCAACAACACCGCGGCTGTAGAAGTAGATTAGACTATTGCACACATTTGCCACGTGTATCTATCCTCGATTTCAGCGTGCTTCCAAGTCAAATGCGGCCGCCATCAAGGCCTGTGTGTAGAGCTCTTGAGGGTTGTCCATGATCTGATGGGCAGGGCCACTTTCGACCACACGGCCTTCACGCATCACGATTATGTCGTCACTCATGGCTCTGATAACGTTTAAATCATGGCTGATAAACAGGTAGGCAAGCTGATGCCGTGTCTGCAAATCGTGCAGCAGCGCAACAATCTGAGCCTGGACGGACATGTCCAGAGCCGAGGTGGGTTCATCGAGAATCACGAGTGCAGGTTTTAACACCATGGCGCGTGCAATGGCTATTCTCTGGCGTTGACCGCCGGAGAATTCATGTGGAAAACGGTGTAGAGCGCTTTGCTCAAGGCCTACCTCGTCCAATACCTGCGAAACCAGTTTTACCCGTTCTTGCACCGTTAAGCCGGGTTTATGAACTTTCAGTCCTTCGGCAATAATTTGTAGGATAGACAATCGAGGACTAAGGCTACCGTACGGATCCTGAAACACGATCTGCATGGATTGTCGTAGCTTTTGCAGTGCTTGTTTTTGCATGGCGTGAACCGGCTCCCCCTGAAACAGAATCTGTCCTTCGCTTTTGATCAGTCTCAGTAGTGCCAGCGCTAAAGTTGTCTTACCAGAGCCTGATTCACCGACCACGCCCACTGTGCGTCCAGGTGCCACACTGACGCTGACCCTGTCGCAGGCATGCACATGATGTTTGACACGGCCAAACACACCGCCTTTGACCGGGAAGCTGACCCGTATGTCGGTTGCGTTGAGGATAGCGTCAGCCGTTGAGGGCTCACGCGCGGGTAGAGCATTAGGTTGTGCACCCAGCAGTTGTTGTGTGTAGTGGTGTTGGGGATTAGTGAACAACGGCTCAGGTTTATTGTGTTCAACCACTTCGCCTTGCGTCATGACGTGTACATCGTCAGCCATCTTCCTGACGATTCCAAGATCGTGTGTGATTAATAGCAGCGCCATATTCATGCGCTTCTTCAGCTCGTTTAACAGATCCAGAATTTGCGCCTGTATCGTTACATCGAGCGCGGTGGTAGGTTCATCAGCAATCAGCAAATCAGGTTCGTTTGCCAAGGCCATGGCAATCATGACGCGTTGGCGTTGCCCGCCTGACAGCTCATGCGGATAAGCACTCAGCCTTGATTCTGCGTTGCGAATGCCAACAAGATCCAGTAGTTCGAGTACGCGATGGCGTAAAGCCTTGCCATTCAAGCCGCGATGTAATTTCAACGATTCAGCAATTTGTTTATCGATGGTGTGCAGCGGGTTAAGCGATGTCATCGGTTCCTGAAATATCATGCTGATATTGTTGCCGCGTACGCTTCGAAGCACCGATGAGCCTGCGCCAATCAGCTCTTGCCCGTTGTATTGAATGCTGCCACTGGGGTGG
>JALZVU010000120.1 GCA_023301795.1 Granulosicoccus sp. | reverse complement strand
TATCATTCACACGCTTTACGGTTCTTATACACTACCGCTCACCATGCCAAACCCAATTACCCATCTGAGCGCTCTATTCGAACACAACCCTCAATTGGGCGCTGTACTGCTGGTCGTGTTGCTGGTGTTATTGGTACTTATTGTGCGCAGAAAGTGGTTTGGCACACGCATCGATATCAACGGTCGTGTAATACACAGATCAAGCATTGCGATGCCTGTGCTGGCTATCATCGCAACAGCAGTATCCAAGTATATAAAAAACCCGTCTACAGCAAAACAAAAGCCCTACGCGCCAAGGCAGCGAAAAGCCTTGTATGTGTTATACACATTACAGGAAGCGTTCTTCGGGCTTGTGGTCTTTAGTTTTGGTCTGATCATGTTTATTGCGGCTATGCTGGATATCAGCGATGCACCGCACACCTTGTTTCATCTACTGCCCGTAGCACGCATTGTCGTCAGTGTGCTCACGATGCTAACCGGTATCCTGCTGGTGTACTTCCGCAATATTGATAACCCGTTTGACGACTCATGAGCGTTTAAACGCGCAACGTTTCACCCGTGTCTTTGGAGAACAGATGGGCCTGTTCTTTAACCAGCTTTACCACTACCTGTTCATCGGCGTTAACGTGTACCTGCCCCGGCAAGTGTAGCGTGATGGGAATATCGCCTGGTACGCCACCGTAAATATACGTCTCCCCACCAAGCTGCTCGGTTGAATTAACCTGTACGTGTAAGTCACCGTCTTGTGAGTCAGTTATCTGCATGTGGTTGGCACGAATACCCAGTACAACACTGTCGTCTGTTTTGGCACCGTACTGATGTGCAGGAAGGCTAAGCGCTTCACCATGAACCAGCGTGATGTTCAGAGCATCGTCGCTACGTGATGTCACCACCCCATCAATGAAATTCATTCTGGGAGAACCGATAAAACCTGCCACAAAGGTGTTTTGCGGATAGTTATAAAGATCCAGAGGACTGCCATATTGTTCTATCTTGCCAGCACGCAGAACGGCAATCTTGTCAGCCATGGTCATGGCCTCTACCTGATCGTGCGTCACGTACACCATCGTGTTGCCAAGGCGTTTATGCAGCGCGGCTATCTCGCCACGCATGGCCACGCGCAGCTCGGCATCCAGATTAGACAAGGGCTCATCAAAGAGAAATATTTTAGGTTCACGTACTACTGCACGACCAATAGCAACACGCTGACGCTGCCCGCCTGATAATTGCCCGGGCTTGCGTTTCATCAACTCTTCTATCTGCAACATACGCCCGGCCTCATCCACGCGCTGCGCGACGTCAGCCTTGGGCATGTTCAGGTTCTCGAGCCCGAACGACAGGTTTTGCCGCACACTCATATGCGGATACAAGGCGTATGACTGAAAAACCATGGCCAGACCACGCCTGGCAGCTGTGATCTCATTAACCACCGTACTCTCGATGCAGACCTCTCCAGAGGTAATAGTTTCCAGCCCGGCTATCATGCGTAGCAAAGTGGATTTGCCGCACCCAGAAGGCCCCACAAAAACGCAGAAGTCCCCACTGTCGATGATCAGATCAAGACCGTGAATGACCTTAGTTGATCCGTAGGCCTTGCGAATGTTTTTCAGTTCAAGCGTGGCCACAGCTATTTAATCCCCGTGTTGGCAATGCCGGTGGTGATGTAACGCTGCAGGAACACAAACACAAGCGTTGTAGGTATCAGACTTACCATGGTCATAGCCAAACGATAGTGTTCCTGACTAAGATGCTCACCCCGAAATTCAAGTAGACATAGCTGGATGGTATAAGCCTCTTTGGTGGTCGCCACCGCCAGCATAGGCAGTATCAAATCGTTCCAGCGCCAGATGACAGAGAGTATTCCCAAGGCTGCCAATGCGGGCAACGCCAGCGGCAGAACAATACGCCAGTACACCTTCCACTCACTGGCCGCATCCATGCGTGCAGCTTCCAGAAGCTCTTCAGGGATGGTGAGCATATATTGCCGGAGCAGAAAAACCCCGGCAGGCGTTGCGGCTCCCGGAATAATCACCCCCCAGATGGAACCTGCAAGCCCCGTGGCATTAATGGCTTTGAAGACCCCTACCAGCGTGATGGTGGCAGGCACCATTAACGTTGCCAGAATAACAATGAAGAAAAAGGTCTGGCCACGGAACTGGTATTTGGACAAGGCAAAGGCTGCCATGGAATTGATGAGCAGCGTTAGCAGGGTTGCAATAACAGTGGCTAATACAGAGTTGGTTATGCAAGTGGCAAAATCAACATTGACGCCAAACGCTGTGCCAGTCAAGGGTTCGCTGTAGTTGTTCCAGGCGGGTCGTATAACCTGCGTAGCCACCATGGATTCTGCCGGAATACGCGCCACCTTGGCTTGCGGGTCATCTACCGCACGCGCAGAGACCACCTCTTGCCGCGTGGTGGCACTGGCCACAGAATATTGTTTTATCTCTCCAGTATCCGGGTCGGGCGCACTGACGAGTACCTGGCTGACAAGACGATTCGCCTTGTACGGATCAACACCCAGGTACTCCAGCATGACACGCTGTTCTTCCTGATCAAGCTGAGCGAGCACTGCATTCAGATCGAGTGCCTCACGTGCATCGGGAGCCATGGATGAATAACGGATCAGCCAGTCTGGCAGCGATCTCTCGTCAATAATCGCACGGGCGTATATCGGCACAAGACCAAGATGGCTTCTGAGTACATACAGCTCGCGCCCTTCCACGCCCTCCAGTAAAGCATCAACATCCTGCGCCGCTTTTTCTGGGGCACTCAGATCTGACCAGTTCAGCACCCAGTCGGGTAGTGACGAGATAATAAAAATCTCACGACCGTCAGGACCATTGAGCGTGCCGCGCCCTACTCGTTCGTAGTCAGTAGGCAAGATGGATAAATCCTGCTTTTCCAATTGGAAGGCACTTTTTACCGAGTTCAAGGCAATCCAGCTGACCGGCACAAATATCAGCAGGAAGCCTAAAAACAAATACGCATAAGCTGCGTAGTCAGTCAGCGTCAAGCTGCCATGCCGACCTTGAGTCCGCGTAAGAAACGTCCACACAGCGCTCATTTCGTGGGTGCCTCTTTATTACGGGATAAATACATCTGCACCAAAGAAAGCAGCATAAGGATACCGGCCACCAGCATGGAGGCGGTGGCAGCAATACCCAAACCAAAAGCGGTTGGTTGACCGCGCAGGCCTGATGTTTCGAAAATGTAGGCTACCAGAGACTGCCAACGTACGTTCATGGCATACAGCTCTTCGAAAGCCTGAAAGGCTTTTACCAGAGACAAAACAGTCACCACCAGAATGGTGGGCATGAGTAGCGGTAGCGTAATCTTGCGCAATATACGCCAGTCTGAGGTGCCATCCATACTGGCGGCCTCATACAAATCTTTGGGGATAGCCTGCAAACCGGCAAGCAGTATCAGCATGTAAAAACCCAGGTGTGCCCACGTGTAGACAAACACTGACCAGAACATCGTCCACCCCGGATCCTGTAGCCATTGGATGGGTTCATCAAGGATGCCCAGATCCATTAGCGTCAGAGACAGCACGCCCTGGCGTTTGAGAATCAGTGTCCATAAAAAACCCACCACGACAGGGCTTAGCATCACCGGATAAAAAAAGATGGAGCGCCAGAATCCACGACCCACGATATCGCGATTCAGCGTAAGCGCGGTTATCAACGCCACCAGGATCATGATGGGCACTTGAAAGACGACGAAGATGAAGGTGTCCATAACGGCCTCTTCAAACTTATCATCTTCCAGATTCTGGCCACCGGTGTCGGGCTGGATTTCAGATGTAAGGCGCTGGAAATTATCTGATCCGGAATACACACGCTGATCAAAATTAATACTCTGTCCATCACTGACAGCGAAACCGATGTTGATAAACATCGGTGCAAAGGTAAACATGCCGAATATCAACATGTTCGGCAGTAAAAAAAGATAAGGCAAGCCTGTGGCACCGGCCAGGCGTTGTGTAAGCTCCAGCGGCCATCCCAGCGCTGCCATAAAACGCGAACCAACACTGCCGGTAGGACGCAGAACAACAAGCCCTACCAGCAGATAGATCGCTAAACCTGCTGGCCAACGGGTGCCTGCAAATGCGTTGACGATGGCATCAAGCACTAGTCAGGCTCCCGTGGTTAAACGCGAATGAAATGCGTCAGCACTATTCAGCGATTTTTGCTGCAACATCAGCATCAATAGCACTGTATGCCTCATCAAGCGTGATCTCGCCATTGATGGCCTGCGTTAAGTAATCAGGCACCACTGAATAGATCACAAAGTTCTTTGCATAACCTTGAAAGGTATAGGCCTGTGGTGTGGTCTCTGCCGCTTTTCCAGCATTCGCTGCGAATACGGACAAAGCTTGCGCCTCCGCCGGGGATGTTTCGCCGTAGTCCACACCATTACGTTGCAGTCCTTGATGCGCAGAGATGTTTTTCGTGGCAGCAGCAAACGCTTCTGCATTCTCTTCACGAGCCAGAAAATCAACAAACATGGCAGCAGCTTCCGGACTGCTCGTGGATTTGAATGCCGTTATTGCAGAACCACCAGGCATCGCGCCACAGCCTCCAGAACCACACGGGATAGGCACTGCACGCCATTCGAAATCTTTGATGTTGGTGGCGTAGTTGCTGATCATCCAAGAGCCGGACATGTGCATGGCAACATCACCAGACAGAAATAAAGGTGCGGCATTCTGGTACTGAGTACCTGAACCTGCAGGCCAGCCTTCAGCTGGCATCAAGCCCTCTTCGTGCCAACCCACAAACGTTTCGGCAAACTCTTTAAAACCTTCATCAACCAGTATGGGTTCACCAGCGTCATCGAAGAATTTTGCACCGTAAGCGAATGCCGGACCTGCCATACGATGTGCCGTTCTATCCATGGCCAAACCAGCGTTAATACCCAGCTCCGATCGCACTTCACGCAAGGCCACAGCCCAGTCTTCCCAGGTGGCGCCATCGGCAGGAATCTCTACCGCTGCATCATCAAACATGGTGACGTTAATGAAAGGACCGGTGACTGTGAGCTGTGTCATCCAACCATACACGCCTTCATCCTCGCCACCAGGCCGACGAAACCACGGCAGGACAGCAGAGTAGTTTTCTTCCAGAGCAGCACCATCCACGTGCTCGCTAACATCGAGGTAATACTCGTTTAATCCACCCAGGTTAGTTACTCGAGCAAGATCCGGTGCAGCATCAGTTTGTAACTGATTTTCGAGCTGATCACGAATGATGTCGTATCCGACAATCTCAGTTGTGACGGTGTGGCCGGATTCGGCTTTGAAGGCTTCGGCAAGGTCTGAGAGTACTTCGCACTCGTTCGCGTCCTGATAGCACAGAAATTTGATCTCATCAGCGGTTGCATGTGAGGTACTGAGAAGCCCCGCGGCAGCCAGTGCCACGATGCTTAGTGTGGTGTTTCGAATCATGAACAACTCCTCAAGTAGATTGAATAATCAGTCAGTGCAACTGATCAGTACACATAGTGACGGTACGACGCCCGTCATCGATTGTGATGCTAAGGCGCACTGGGCAGATGCCGGTTAAGCACTGTTGTGCCCACTATAAAACGCCTAACCACAAACCGCATCATTATTTCGCGCCCACGGCACCCACTAACGCCGCTCACCAGCAGCCAGTGGTGTGGCAGGAACTCCCTCAGGCACCCGGCCATAAACATGCGGCAAAGAACAGGTTTCCAGATGCGGCAGCACCAGTTTGCCAAAATACTCACACTCATCCATGTGAGGGTAGCCTGAGAAAATGAAGGCGCGAATACCCATGGCCTTATACTCTTCGATGGTGCTGAGAATCTGATCCTGACTACCCACCAACGCTGCACCGCAGCCGGAGCGTGCGCGGCCCACACCGGTCCACAAATGCGGCTCAACATAACCTTCTACATCGGCCAGCTCGCGGTTTCTAGCCTGATGCGATACACCCAGTGATGAGGCATCCTGTGCTCGCTCGCGAATCAGCTTACCCTGATCATCGTCGAGTTTTGCCACCAGCATGCGTGCATATTCGCGTGCCTCATTTTCGGTTTCACGAACAATCATGTGCACACGTAAACCGTAATCCAGCACACGACCATACTTTTGCGCACAGGCATTGGCGGCCTGCATGCGCTCGGCTAGCGCTTCTTTTTTCTCTGGCCACATCAGATAGACATCGCAATGTTCGCCACACAGCTCTAACGCCTGTGGCGAGTAACCACCAAAATACAGCAGCGGCCCTCCATTGGTCTGATAGGGTCGCACCGGATCAGTGGTGAGTCCTTCGAACTGGTAAATCTCACCTTTGAAATTGATTTCAGGCTGAGTCCATGCCTGCTTGAGGATTTCCACTACCTCCCGCGAGCGCTGGTAACGGTAGCCGCTATCCTCCTTTTGGCCTGGAAAATCCGAGGAGATAATGTTAACGGTAAGTCGCCCCTCCAGCATGTGGTCAAGAGTTGCCAGAGTTCTAGCCAACATGATGGGCTGGGTTTCACCACAACGTACCGCTGCCAGCATGTTGATGTTGGTGGTGAGCGGCGCATTGCCTGCCACAAAACTCAAGGTGTCTTGGCCTACTTGGTAGGACGACGGACACAGCACATTACGGTAACCGAGCTCGTCAGCGCGCCGTACTATGGCCGAGGTGTTTTTCCAGCTACTGCGCAAATCCCCGTCGGGGACACCCAGATACTGATAATCATCTGAGCACAACGGCGCAAACCACGACACTTCTGCTGCGGTGAGCTCAGCAGACTTTACAGGCACGACTGTCATGAAATTTTCTCCAAAAACCTTGCACAAAATGTATCAATCGTGTATCAATATGTCAATCACATTCGTTGTTTGCATTAGCTTATTCACTCCATGTCCTCTGTAGTAGCAAGTACATTTACCGATAAAGCCGGTCCCATACCCCTGTCCAGCCAGATTACCGAGATGCTGGTGCGTGATATACACACAGGCGTATTACCTGATGGCGAGCGCCTCCCACCTGAGCGCACAATGGCTCAGAAATTGGGCATTGCGGTGGGTACGCTGCGCAAAGCGCTTTCAGAACTGGAGCGCCGCGGGCTGTTATCACGCGTCCAGGGCTCGGGCAACTACATCAAAAACCCGCTGGAAGTCGACAACGTCTACGCCTTGTTCAGACTCGAGCTTCTTAATGGGCCTGCGACCCCCAGTGCGCAAATATTGTCGGTTGACAAGATTGCCAAAAGCGAAAAATTGCCGCTACCGGGCACCTGCGCCACTGCACATCGTTTCAGGCGTATTCGAAAACTCAATGACACCGTAGCGGCGCTGGAGGAGATCTGGCTTGATGGACGCATTAGCGATAGCATTGATGAATCACTTATCACTGACTCACTCTACGGCTACTACCAGCAACATCTTGGTTTGCGTATTACACGCGCAGAGGATCATGTAAGCGTTGCTTCCCTTCCCGACTGGGCGCCGCATCAGTTTACGGCCAGGGATATTTCACATTGGGGCTTTATAGAGCGCGTGTCACGCGATCAGGACGGACTTATTGCCGAGTATTCGACCACGTGGTTTGACCCACAAACGGTACGATTTGTTACCCGTTAGCGATTTGCCTTGTTTGCAAAAGCCTTGTAGGGTGGCGAGTCACCCATGACAAACGGAGAACAGCATGGCAGTCGCAAAGGTCACAGAGATCATCTCTTCATCAAGCAAAGGGTTTGATGACGCCGTAACAAAAGGCGTTAATCGCGCAAGCAAGACGCTTAAAGGCGTTAAGAGTGTTTGGATAAAGGATCAAAAAGCTATGGTTGAGAACGGTAAAATCACCGAATACCGCGTCACCATGAAAGTGTCTTTTATTCTCAAGGGATGAAACACGAGCACATGCAGGGCGTGGTATCAAACCTCACTACCCTGCATGCACTCTGCCAAGCGCATGGTCCAGCGCTTGACTAAACCAACGCTACACTAAGCACCCGTGGTACGGCGACGTCGTCCATTGGCACCTTGACGCTTGGCGCCAGCAGCCTGCGCTGAGGATGGACGTCCACCGCCAGCCCTTGACTGTCCGGCACCGCGACCAGCACCAGGTCCTTGACGTGAGCCGCCACCATTTGCGCGCCCCGCTCCACCGCGAGATCGTCCAGCATCTCTGTGACCGCCACCTTGCCGGATGGGCTCGGCCGGGATACTCGGATCAACCTCGAAACCTTCGACATCTACACGTGGCAGGCTTTTTCGAATCAGGCGTTCGATACCCGCCAGCAGTTTGTCTTCATCAATGCATACCAACGACACCGCCTTGCCGGACATACCAGCACGCGCTGTACGACCAATGCGATGTACATAGTCCTCAGCGACGTTAGGCAATTCGAAATTAACGACATTGGGCAACTGATCAATATCCAGGCCACGTGCCGCGATATCGGTGGCCACAAGCACTTTGACATTACCGGCTTTAAAACCAGCAAGCGCCTTGGTGCGAGCACCCTGGCTTTTGTTGCCATGAATGGCAGCGGATGTGTGACCATCCTTACCAAGCTGTTCTGCCAGACGGTTTGCGCCGTGTTTGGTGCGTGTGAACACCAGCACTTGCTTCCAATCCTCATCACTGATCAGTTTGGACAGTAACTCGCGCTTACGCACCTTATCCACTTTGTAAACCTGCTGATCGATTCGATCTGCAGTGGCGTTTTGAGGGGCAACTTCAACCAGCTGCGGGCTGTTTAGTATTGTCGAGGCGAGCTGCTTGATCTCCGCAGAAAACGTTGCGGAAAACAGTAAACTCTGACGCTCCTCTTTGCCAGGCACAAGCTTGAGCACGCGCTTGACGTCATGAATAAAACCCATGTCCAACATGCGATCAGCTTCATCGAGTACCAGTATTTCCAGCGATGAAAGATCGACGGTACCTTGTCCGGCGTGATCGAGCAATCGGCCAGGCGTTGCAATCAGTATGTCTACACCACGGCGTAGCTGACTGATTTGAGGATTGATGCTGACGCCTCCAAAGACGACAGCCGACTTCAGATTCAAGTGCTTGCCGTACATCTTTACGCTTTCATGGATCTGTGCCGCCAGCTCACGCGTGGGCGTCATGATCAGTGCACGAACAGCGCCGCGCTTAGCTGATGCAGGGGGTTCCTGCTGTGACAAACGTTGTAATAATGGCAGGGTAAAACCTGCTGTTTTTCCTGTACCGGTTTGTGCGCTAGCCATAACATCCTTACCGTCGAGAACGATCGGAATGGCCTTGCTTTGTATCGGTGTAGGATTATCATAGCCCTGCTCCGTAACGGCGCGTAGCACCTCGGATGACAGGCCCAACTCTTCAAATGACATAAAATAGTGTGTGTCTTGGTGTGGAGAGTCTGCACCTGGGCAGTATCCACGGGTAAGTAAACTCCGCCGAGTGTAGCCACTGCACACTCATAGAGAGGAGCACCGTTACACCTGACGTCAGGCAGGTAATGGATGGTTTGGTCGAGAATTGTTACAGATGGCGAGGAGTGACTAGCGTCTCCAATGAGCGCGTTATTACAAGCATCCCGCTAAACGATCTGTTCGCTCGACCCGAGCATTATATATCTTTGTGACTGCAACTGTCGCACTTTGTTCCAAAGCGTGAAGTTATTCGTCAAATTACCACTATTGTACCCTATCCAATCACAAATCAAGCCAATCTAATGAGCTAGTAACAGAACCTCAAGCCCCCTTAGCTGCTAGACATATCCAGCTCACGGTAATTGATGAAAACCCATCCACAGGCTTTAGCGGTAGCCTATAGTTGCGCTATCAACACACCGGCGTACACCCGATATGAATAGCAAAGTCCCTCAATTCAACGGTGGACAATTGATTGTGCAGGCATTGGAGACACACGGTGTTGAACGCGTGTTCTGCGTGCCTGGTGAAAGCTACCTGCCAGTGCTTGATGCGCTTTACGATAGCCCGATTCAAACCACCGTGTGCCGGCATGAGGGCGGCGCCTCTATGATGGCGGAGGCCACGGCCAAGCTTACCGGCAAGCCCGGAATCTGCTTTGTTACACGCGGTCCGGGAGCCACCAACGCCTGTGCCGGATTGCATGTGGCATTGCAGGACTCCACGCCCATGATCCTTTTCATCGGTCAGATAGGGCAGCACATTCGCGAACGGGAAGCCTTTCAGGAAGTAGACTATCGGCGTTTTCTGGGTACAAGCGTCAAGTGGGTAGCAGAGATCGATGACCCTTCGCGCATCGGCGAATTCATTTCTCGCGCTTTTCACACGGCAACGTCCGGCAGACCCGGGCCTGTGGCACTCGCCCTGCCGGAAACCACCTTGGCAGCATTGGCCGGCAACACTCCCATTACTCCGTGGCAACAAATTGAAACCCATCCGGGCGCACAGGATATAGAGAAGTTTGCAGCGCTTCTGGGCCAAGCAAAAAAACCGATGGCCATTCTAGGGGGATCACGCTGGAGCCCAGATGCTGTTGCGAGTATGCAGCAGTTTGCCCAACGCTGGCAGTTGCCAGTGAGCGTCTCGTTCAGGCGACAGATGTTGTTTGATCATACGTGCGAAAACTACGCAGGCGATGTTGGTATTGGCATCAATCCCGCTCTTGCTAAACGAATAAGCGACAGCGACCTGGTGATTCTTTTGGGTGGACGCTTTTCTGAAATGCCCTCTCAGGATTATGCGCTTCTGAAAGTGCCAAGCCCCCAACAACCTCTCGTGCATGTGTATCCAGGTGCTGAGGAGTTAGGTAGAGTCTATCGGGCACGGCTGAGTATCAATGCAAGCCCGACAGCGTTTGTTGATGCCATAGAGACACTCTCACCGTCGATAAGCGCATCCGCAGAGCGCACTGCAGATGTAAAACTTTGCCATGAAAATTACCTTAGCTGGTCAACACCTGATGACATCAAAACACCAGGGGATGTGCAAATGGGACAAATCATGGCAGCGCTGCAATCAACTCTGCCCAGTGATGCCATTATCACTAACGGCGCAGGTAACTATGCCAGCTGGATTCATCGCTTCTGGAAATTTCGCTGTTATGGGTCCCAGCTGGCTCCAACCTCGGGCTCCATGGGTTACGGATTGCCCGCTGCAATAGCCGCGAAACTCCATCAGCCTGATCGATGTGTAGTGGCTTTCGCAGGCGATGGTTGTCTGCAGATGACAATGCAGGAGCTGGGCACCGCTATGCAGCAACAGGCCAACATCATCATCCTTGTCATCGACAATGGCATTTACGGGACCATAAGAATGCATCAGGAAATGCACTTTCCAGGACGCGTGAGTGCCACGGATCTGATCAATCCAGACTTTGCTGCGCTGGCTCAGGCCTATGGTGGCCTCGGATTAACGGTAACCCGCACAGAACACTTTACCTCTGCATTACATCAGGCGTTGAGAGCTTCAATCCCATCGCTTATCCATATTAAAACAAGCGCTCAGGCCATTACACCGACTAAAACGCTGGATGAAATAAGAAACTCTTGAACCTTTCAATGCACATATCCGTAGCATGTTGCTCCTAAAGGGAACACCTCTAAACGACGCTACCGGCTTGACAAAAAATTATTTAGGCATAAAATCCCAAATACAACTTCACCGGTAAAGCGTTCATGCAAAAATCAAGAATCAGTCCTGAGCCAATTCAACGCAAATCTGCCCAAGGTAGAACTTTTCTAACAGCACTCGTAGTGCTAAGCATGATCAGCGCATGCAGCTCTAGCGACGACGACGAAGATCCTACGGCGTTGGTACCCGACGAGGAATCATCAGAATTACCTCAAACGGGAAATCCGGGCGACGGCACTACCAGCATGCCATCACCCAGCTTCGATCTGGTCCCGCAAGTGCGTACTGTCGCCTCAGTTGGCGACATCTATACCAACGACGATGGTGGAGCGTTATACACACGCTTTACTGATGAGCCAGGCGTTATTACCTGCACCCTGACCTGCGCACAATCATGGCCTCCTTTGACCACCTCGGTAACCGACGAAGGTATCAGCGGCAACTTTGATGTCATTGCTCGCGAAGACGGTACGTCACAATGGACGTTGCTGGGCTATCCGCTGTATTCATTCTCAGGTGATGCAGCACCAGATGATGTCAGTGGCGACGGTGTGGACAACCAGTGGGCGCTGGCACGGCCAATACCAACAACCAGTGCTGCTATAGATGGTGAAGAAGCTCTGGTGGCGTCCGGCACCACGCGTAGCGACGGTACCAGCAACACTCGCACCGATCGCAATGAATTTACGTTGTACGTTTTTGCTAACGATACCGCTGGCGTATCCAACTGTAATGATGGCTGTGCGACCAGCTGGCCACCACTGTATGCCGATACAGGTGCCGTAGCCGATGGCAACCGGTACTCCTTGATTACGCGTGAAGACGGAACACAGCAGTGGGCCTACGATGAGCAGGCACTGTATTTCTGGCAAGGTGATACCGCAGCCGGTGAATTTAGCGGGCAGGATGTTCCGAACTGGAGCATTGCGCAGCCGTAGGAATCACGAAAGCTCAGGCAGAATAGAGACGGCCACCCCATGGTGGCCGCTTTCAAGCAGAACGCGATGCTGTCAGTGCCCAGATGCCCGCTACACTGAGCAGTCCGCCACCGCCCAGATTAAATCGTCGCTGCGCCTTGGGTGATGAAATCAAGGATCGTGCACTGGCTGCAAACACGGCATACAGCGTGGCATTCAACGTTGCCAGCGCCACAAAGGTAATGGATAAAATCCATAGCTGAGGGGTAGCTGCCGCGGATAGATCAATGAACTGCGGAAGAAACGCCACAAAAAAGATGATGCCTTTGGGATTCAAGGCGGTCACCAGCCAGGTTTTCCAGAACAGCTGCCACGTCGAATCCAGATCCCCCGCTGCCTCAGCGGCTTGCATTGCCGGCTTACTTCGCATCAGGCTGATGCCAAGGTAGATAAGGTACAGACCACCCAGCCACTTGATCACGGTAAACAGCCAAGCCGATGTCGCCAACAGCGCCCCTAGCCCAGCAATAGACAGGATCAACGCAGTGGAGTCACCCAAGGCAACAGCTGCCACCAGCGGAATGTTAGCCCGCTTTCCATGGGCCATGGAGTAGCTGATTACCGTAAGGATGGTGGGGCCAGGGATAATCAGTAAAACGCACGAAGCGAAGACAAAGGCTAACCATAGTTCAATAGGCATGAGGGTGTGATGTCAGTGTTAGTGGCTGAAAGAGCCTCAAGTTAGCCACAGCCTAACCAGACAGGCAACCTCCGTTAAGCGCTCATCGGCTATAGTAGGAGTCTGCTTTGCTGATGCTGGAACACCTGAACCCATGACGCGATTTTCTGCCAATCTCGGCTTCCTATGGACACAATTGAGCCTACCCGACGCCATCAGGGCTGCTGCCAACGCCGGCTTTGCCGCTGTGGAATGTCACTGGCCTTACGATACACCTTCATCCGATGTATATGCAGCGCTTGAGCAAACGCGCCTTCCTATGCTGGGACTAAACACTCGCCGAGGCAATGTCGCAGAAGGCGACAACGGTGTGGCAGCCATCATCGGGCGCGAAGCCGAGGCGCGGCAGTATATTGATGAGTCATTGCAATACGCCTCTGAAATAGGCTGCGCAAACGTTCACGTGATGGCAGGCTTTACCGATCAAGGCAAAGCGTCGGAAGCGACTTTTATCAATAACCTGTTCTACGCATGTACTCAGGCTCGTGACGCTGACATCACCATACTAATTGAACCGTTGAATCACTACGATGCACCCAACTATCACTTGTCCACTCTCGATGCTGCACTTGCCACAATTGCTTCGGTGAATCAGCCCAACCTGAAGGTGATGTTTGATTGTTACCACTTGCAAATCATGCAAGGTAATCTGACACGACGCCTGCGCGATAATCTTGATGCCATTGGCCATATCCAGATTGCAGCCGTGCCCGATCGTTCAGAACCCGATGCGGGTGAACTGCACTACCCTAATTTTTTGCAAGCCATTGACGACATGGGTTGGACAGGATTTATTGGTGCTGAATATAAACCACGAACAGATACCGATGCTGGCCTTGGATGGCTTGCAAGCTATGGAGGACAATAACTATGAGTCAATTATTCGCACGACTAGTGGCCATGATTGGCGCATTCATGATCATGATGCGCCGATGGAGCAGCGCTGACACGCGGGTGCCAGCCATGGGTGGTGCACCTATTATCCCGGAGGCACGCGCCCAGAAAATCATGACATTGAAGATGCCCACAGCGCGCGGCTGGGAAGGCGAACACACACCGACGGCGGCACCCGGACTCACAGTGAATGCCTTTGCCCGTGATCTGAAGCATCCGCGGTGGATCTACATTTTGCCCAACGATGATGTCCTAGTAGCAGAGGCGCTGCCCACGCCGTGGGCTGTCAAAAGTGCTTTTGAATACGCCATGCTCAGCACCATGAAACGCGCAGCAGCCGTGGGTGAATCAGCTAATCGCATCACTTTGTTCCGCGATACAACAGGCGATGGTGTCGGCGACGTACGTAAAACCTTTATCGACAAGCAGAACCAGCCCTTCGGTATGGCTCTGGTCGACAACACGTTCTACATCGGCAATACCGATGGCATCGTCTCATTCGCCTATGAAACTGGCGACACCGAGCTCAAAGGCACTCCACAAAAACTGGTCACGTTTAAAACCGGTGGACACTGGACCCGCAGCCTACTAGTCAACACCGATGGAACAAAACTCTACGCAGGCGTCGGTTCACAAAGCAACATCAGTGAAAACGGCATGGAGGCTGAAGAAGGACGTGCTGCTATCTACGAATTTGATATCGCCAGCGGCAACAGCCGTGTGTTTGCCAGTGGCTTGCGAAACCCCGTAGGCGTTGCGTGGGAACCCAGCACACAAGTACTGTGGACTGTCGTAAACGAACGTGATGGCCTCGGCGATGAAGTCCCACCCGATTACCTGACCTCAGTTACTGACGGCGGCTTCTACGGTTGGCCTTTCTGCTATTGGGGTCAGACAGTAGATGATCGCGTTGAACAAGACACAGCCAAAGTGGCAACCGCGCTCACCCCCGACTATGCTTTGGGCGGCCACACCGCCTCTTTGGGCTTATGCTGGTTACCCGCAAACACGCTCAACGGTTTTACCACCGACGGCATGGTGATCGGCCAACACGGCTCATGGAACCGCAGCACGCTTAGCGGCTACAAGGTAGTGTTTGTTCCATTTGAAAACGGCAAACCTTCAGGCCCGGCGCGCGACATCCTGTCAGGCTTTCTGGCTCCGGATGAGAAGGTATCTTACGGGCGCCCGGTTGGCGTCACGGTTGGCCCTGGCGGTTGTTTATTAGTAGCGGACGACGTCGGCAATGTCGTTTGGCGAGTCAGCAATACATAGTTGAAATGCACTTGATAAGGGCGTAGGCAATTTCGGCCTGCTTACGCCTCTTCTACTGTCAGCTCTTCAACAACAGTATTGCTGTCTGCACCACCCACATCATCTCCCATCTCAAGTTCAGCTTCGGGTAGTTCGTTTTCAACAATGATAGGAGCTGCGACAATCGATACTGCCAGCGTGTCCGTATCCATGAGCCCCTCACTGTCAGTCACCTCTAGCCGAATAACATAGTCATCCGCCGCAAGGCCTGACACCATAGCTGTCTCGCCAATAGCAATCGACGTTGCGCCATCGAACCACTCAAAGCTTGCGATAAGCCCTTCGGCATCTGAACTGTTACGACCATCGAGCACAAGCACATCACCCTCGACTAGCATTTGATCGTCACCCGCATCAGCTTGCGGCGGTGCGTTGGGCTCCTCTGCTGCCTCCACGAAGACTTGCAATCGATCAGTGCCTGTATCGCCAACGTCATCAGTGACTGTCAGAGTAATGAGGTAGTCACCCTCAGGAAGGTCCTCAACAATAGCCATTTCACCTGAAGCAAAAGGCTGGCCGCTTTCGGTCCATTCGTAGCTTTCAATGGTGCCATCTCGATCAATACTGCCACTACCATCGAGCGTCAGGATATCGCCCTCTGTCAGCGTCTGAGTGCGTCCAGCATCCGGCTCAGGCGGCAAGTTCACGGCGATCGCTTCCACCTCAACAATCAGTGAGTCGGTGTCCGTAGCGCCATCGCCGTCAGTGACCACCAGTTCAATGATGTGGATACCCGCGTCAAGATTAGCAATAGTAGCCGTCTCGCCTGTAGCTAATTCATCACCATTCTCGGACCACACAAACGAAACTATATCGTCTTCTGCATCCGTACTGCCGCTGCCGTCGACTGACAAAACATCTCCCTCGTCAATGCTTGCATCATCACCAGCATCAGCTACCGGATCTTCGTTGGGTACCTCAATGGGATCGTCAAGAACAATCTCTTCCACCACAACAATCAGTGAGTCGGTGGCCGATGCACCGTCGCTGTCAGTGACCTCCAGAACAATGGTGTGAGAACCCACATCCAGACCGGCAATACTAGCCGTCTCGCCGGTGGCCAGTTCATCGCCATCCTCTGACCACACAAATAAAAGTATATCGTCTTCTGCATCCGTACTGCCGCTACCGTCGACCTCGAGAATCTCTCCTTCTTCAATGGTGACGTCATCACCTGCATCGGCTTCCGGCGCTACATTGGGTATCGGGGCCGCTTCTACCTCAACGTCTATTGAGTCGGTGGCCGATGCACCGTCGCTGTCAGTGACCTCCAGTTCAATGGTGTGAGAACCCA
>JALZVU010000119.1 GCA_023301795.1 Granulosicoccus sp. | reverse complement strand
ATGATACGCCTGATCACCTGGATCTTGATGCCGATGGTGATGGTATTCCTGATGCTGAAGAGGTCGGAGCTGATCCACTGAATCCATTAGACACAGATAGTGATGATACGCCTGATCACTTGGATCTTGATGCTGATGGTGATGGCATTCCTGATGCTGAAGAGGTTGGTGCTGATCCGCTGAATCCATTGGATACGGATAATGATGATACGCCTGATTACCTAGATCTTGATGCCGATGGAAATGGTATTCCTGACGATAACGAGATAGGTGCTGATGCACTGAATCCGTTAGACACAGATGGTGATGGCACACCTGACTATCTTGACCTTGATGCCGATGGTGATGGCATTCTTGACATTAATGAGATAGGTGCTGATCCGCTGAATCCATTAGATACAGATAGTGATGATACGCCTGATCACCTGGATCTTGATGCCGATGGTGATGGTATTCCTGATGCTGAAGAGGTCGGAGCTGATCCGCTTAATCCATTAGATACAGATAATGATGATACGCCTGATCACCTGGATCTTGATGCTGATGGTGATGGCATTCCTGATGCTGAAGAGGTCGGAGCTGATCCGCTGAATCCATTGGATACAGATAATGATGATACGCCTGATCACCTGGATCTTGATGCCGATGGTGATGGTATTTCTGACATTGATGAGATAGGTGCTGATCCACTGAATCCATTGGACACGGATAGCGATGGCACGCCTGATTTTCTTTCCCTTGATGCTAACGGTGATGGCATACCCGACGCAGTATTAGGCAATGGCGACACCGATGGTGATGGCACTCCTGACTTTATTGATGGCGACATTGACGGCGATGGCATCCCGAACGGCAGTGAAGGTACTCTTGACCCTGCAGAAGATACCGACGACGATGGCACCCCTAACTATGCCGATACGGATAGCGACGGCGATGGCATTACTGACCTTATCGAAGGTACAACCGACTCTGATAGCGACGGCGTGCTGGACAATCGGGATGAAGACTCAGATAACGACGGTATATCTGATTCGCTAGAAACAGCCATCGACAGCGACGCTGATGGTGTTGAAGACTTCAGAGATTTAGATGCCGACAACGACGGTATTTTCGATCTGGTTGAAGCTCGCATAGGTCAGATAGAAGTCATTCAGATCGACTCTGACAATGACGGTATGATTGATCAAACGAATGCTTATGGAGCAAACGGCATGGCAGACCTTGTCGAGACAGCGCCGGATTCCGGAGAAGAGAACTATGAACTCTCAGATATCGATGATGATGACGTATTCGATTTTCGGGACTTAGATTCCGATAACGATGGTCTGTTCGACACTAGTGAGTCTGATCATGGTGATGAGGACTTGAATGGCCAGATCGACATAATAGCCAGTGCCGTAGGAAGGGCGATACTGGCGGTTGGTGAGAACGGCCTGGCTCCTAATGCGGGCACATTACCACGCAATACTGATGCGGATGCCTTGGCCGACTATCGTGATAGTGACAGTGATAATGACGGCATTATGGATGTGGTTGAATCCTTCGGTGTAGATTTTGATCTGGACAACGACGGTATCCTCGATGACTTTGTCGACAATGACGGTGATGGTGTTGATGACGTCTGGCTGTTAGCGCCTTTACCAGCTGCAGATACTGATGGTGATGGCCTTACCGATGCTGAGGAGATTGATTCTGACGGAGACGGTATCAGTGATCTACTTGAAAGCGGTGGCGTTGATGCTGATGGGTCTGGCACCATCGACGAGTTCAGCGATAATGATGGCGATGGAGTAGATGATGGTGTTGCCGCTGTGCCTAGTACTCACGTCGATAGTGATGGCGATGGCATATCTGACTTTCAAGATACCGATTCCGATAATGACGGAATAAGTGATCTGCTGGAAACCGGCGGCACAGATGCTGACGGAGACGGCCAGGCCGACACATTGGTGCTTGGAACGGCATTGCTCGACGCCAATGCTAACGGAATTCCGGATTATCAGGAGGCTAGGGTCGGAGTGGGTTCCAAAGCTATTGGAGCTTCCAATGGTGCGATTCTTACCGGGCTTTCGGGTCGTGGTTGTGCGATCGTCGGGCCGTTAGGAAGCAATAACTCATCCGCGGTAGATCCAACCTTGCCAGCGTTGGCGATCTTATCCCTGTTGGGAGCGGCGCTACGTCGACGTACAAGCAAGAGAGTTCCAGGGGAGTAAAACTACAACCAGCTTTGCTCACTGCGTCAGTAATCGCCACAATCTCAATGTTATTTGGGCTTGTGCGACATAGGATTCTGACGATGTTGATCTGTCAGGGTCAACGGTTTAACAGAGACCGTTGCTGACTCGATCAATTATCTCATGGCCTGCATGCGGCAGTGGGTATCGCAGACAGTCTACCGGTGCCCGGCTCTCCGGAAAGCCGAGTTTTAGTGTGAATGATTGGGACGCTTCACGATTGACCGCACGTTCAACCGGTATTGATACCAACAGGGAAACACTCTTTAGAGCGTAAAGTGGACATTACTTAATGTCTGGCTGAACTCATGTTGAATATCCCTGTCAGTTCTTTCGCACTGATTTTGACATCATTGTGTTTTGTCCAGGCGGCGTATGCTGATACCTGCAAGGCCCCTGATCCTCAAGGTGACTATCAACTCGTTTTTGAAGATAATTTCAATGGTGGGGCGCTAGATCGAGGGCGATGGAATACGGAATTCCTCTGGGGGCCCAGCGTTGTCATTAACAATGAAACGCAGTATTACGTCAATGACGGACAATTTGGTTACGACCCATTCAACGTGTCCAACGGTGTCCTGTCTATAGAAGCCATAAAGGCACCGTTTGATCGCTCACTGCTCTACTTGACTCGGTCTATCTACTCGGCAAATGCGATTGAACTGTTGTGGCGTGTACCCGCTAATGCTGTGCAGTACGACATTTACCGAGACAGCGTTCTTCAGGGTAGTGTCGCCGGTGGATCGTATCTGCAAACTGATCTGCGTGATGGCATAGATTACGCGTACGAAGTCGTCGCACGGGATTCCAACGGGAGCTCACTGGTCGCAGCTCAGCTGACGGTAAATACCGCTGACCGAGCTATGCCACAGTCTCCACGTCCTTTTTCACTGGAGCTGACGTCCAGAGTGTATTCATCACAGTCAGCCGAAATCACTTGGAACTCGCCGAGTAGAGCGGCGCGCTACGAAATCTACCGTAATGGCCAGCTCTACCGTACCTTAGAGGGTGCTGATTTTAAAAGCCTTTTTGAGGCGGGACTGATAGAAGGTTCCGACTACTATTATCTAGTTTCTGCGTTTGATCGATGTGATGAGAAAATTATCGAACAAAGCCTGAAACTGAACACCGCTGAGGGGCTAGGTAATCAGGATCCCAAGAGCGATCGGCTAGTTATACAATCCAGTATTTATTCAACATCAACAGCTGAGATTAGCTGGAATGCAGTTAAGGGTGCCAGGCAGTACGCGATTTATGACAACGAAGTGTTTGTCTCTAATACAGATGCCCGCTCCTTGTTCATAGACAATCTGGTGGCTGGTACTGATCGCAAATTCAGAGTCATAGCGCTAGATGCCAGTGACAACACAGTAGATGAAACCACGCGAGTGATTAACTCGGCTGACAATAGTTTTGCATTGAATCGCCAACCGTATTTGTCAGGCATAATCACCAGCTACGATTCGTTTAAATTCAAATATGGCCGTGTTGAGGCGCGTGCTCGTATGCCTGCTGGCAAAGGTTTATGGAGTGCGTTCTGGTTGTTGAATGCGTACTATAAACAGGATCAGCCTGAAGATCCGGAAATTGACATCATTGAAGCCATTGGTGATCGTGTAACAACAGGTAATTTTGCGTACCACTATCAGAAGGATAACGATGGAGATGGGTTTTACACAGATCGTGAATCCATAGAGCAGCGAGCGTCAATAGCGGATTTTTCTGCCGCCTTCCACACCTACAGAGTGGATTGGGAAGAAGGCCGTATTGTCTGGTATGTCGATGATGTGGAAACCGCTCGCGTGGAAGGCGAGCAGGTATCCAGCGAGCAGATGTACTTGCTGGCTAATTTGGCAGTTGGTGGGAATTTTCCAGGGCCTGCAGATAGCACGACGGTATTTCCGGCCAAATTTGAGATTGACTACATTCGGGTTTATCAGCGTTAGATGACACCTGAGTTGTAAAAAATTTACTGCCGAATGTATGTGCCAGTAAATTCGGACGAATTGCAATGAGCGTAATTAAATACATCGCTGCCTGGAACGTGTGATATCGAGCGATCTGCAGTTTGGCTTTGACCATTAGAATCGATGCAACCATTCCTAGGGTCATCGGCTGACAAAACTATGGATCTATTGATTTCGCCAAAGGTGCACAGTGCATCTCCACCACATGCAAACAAAAAACCAGTGCCATTCAGGTCATCTATTGCTCGGTCGAAAGGGGTGATAGTTCTGGAGCAACTCCCGTCAACCAGAATCCTTGCTGAATTGGTCTCACCTGAATATCTGGTCTGTGAATATCGTAGTATGTTCTGATTACTCATACCGTCACATGCCGTTGGGAGGCCTACAAAAAACCACTCGCTATCTCTTAGGTCAAGAACAAGTTCATCATCTGCAAATACTCGAATACCGAGTGTTTCATTAAGGTGTTCGTTGGCAGCGTCTGCAGAAATAAGTTCCGTCGAAACGGCGCCAGAATTTGCAACAAGATTGATGGTCGCTGCATCGTTAGCAAAATCGTTCTCACTAACATCGAAATTCAAACGTGCTTCACTTGTCGCCACAGTTTCGGGAATAGTTATACCGTTGTCTGGATTTCCGTCTAGATCAAGTGATTGTAGAAGGCGGGCTATATTTGTGGTCATGTCTGCGGGGTTAACGCCATTTGCTGCGATATCGATGGGTGTAAGTTGATCTGCCGCTTGGACTGCTGGTAATTGTGTGGCGCCGATTGAAAATGTCACTTGTTCGCCAGCTAAATAATTAAATTCCCCCAATGCATTCGTAGTCCCTGATTGAGTTTGCGTCGAATAAACCAACCCTTCGACAGGGCTATCGACAAAGACACCAGTCAGTACAGCGCCTTCAGAATCGGAGTCACCACTGGACGTTGATGAGCCTCCCCCACATCCGACTAGTAGCAACGCACATGCAGTACTTAACGAAAGAACGCGTCCATTCTTCATAATATTTAAAATATCCGTTTCTTCTGATTTGAGTTGCCATGCACAATAGCCGTTGCCGGTGGGCGATATAGATCGCGACGGCTAGGGAAGTGTTTGCCTATTCATCATTTTTGTCAATATAGCGGTCGTGTTAGGTCAATATGATTGTGACGTATTGCTCGATATGATGTCCTTGGAGTGCGCAATTTCTGGAGCAGTTCGCTTCTCTCTATTGGCATGACATCTACTCCATGCGGTGACATGCACTCGTCTGCACAATGAAAGGGAAAATGCGAACAAGGCAGGTGTGAGCAACCGACCCGCTGAACATCCGATGGAACACTTGCATTATAGTCAGCCGCAACCGCTGCCAATGGCCGTTTTGTCATTAGTACGCCGCACCACATCAACTGCTCGACAAGCGTCTACCGCACCTGTCTCAGGATTTGCAGTGCTTTCGAGCAAGCTAAGAAGTTCTGAGGGTGCGAGTCCAGGGGAAAGACTGCGTAGAAGCGCTGCAAGCCCGGAAATGTGAGCTGTTGAAAATGAGCTTCCATCGAAAAATTCGTATTCGCCATTCGGATGCGTGCTGAGGACATGGCGTCCTGGAGCAGACAATAGTGCTGATGGATCACCGGGCATGGCGCCAGTAATCGTTCCTGGTATGGACACGGGGAATGCTTCGTTTGCATGAGCAGGCTTAGCCGCTACCACAATAATATCCCTTTCCAGAGCCTTCAGAACAAGTCGTTCCAGAATAGGATCTGGAGGGCCGGTGAGGCTCATGTTTATGATGTCTACCTCTTGTAGGATCGAAAAATTAAGTGCCTTTGCAAGTGTGAGTGTGTTGCAAAGCGCCTTACTGGGATCTTCAAGCGAGTGCCAGCAGGCTTTGAGAGCCAACAGACTGGCATCAGGAGCCATGCCCACCATGCCCTTCAGGTTGTCTGCTTCAGCAGCGATAACGCCCCCTACGGCTGTGCCATGAGTGTCTGACCGGAACATTGCTTGATCGTTGTCAACAAAGTTCATGGTTGCCTCGCTGCTGGATACAAGGTCTGGGTGAGTGTCATTCATCCCCGTGTCTATAACGGCAATCCTGGTTCCCTTCCCACGTGACCATTGATGAGTGCCTATGGTCTTTGTTGAATGGAAACCGTGCTGCAGTGACAGGTATGGATCGTTGTAGCTTTGCTCTTGAGAATTGAACGACTGCACTATTTGCGCTGTTTCAATATCAGGTTCCTGTGCCAGCTCGGCAACCATCCATTTTCGATCATTGCTGTCTTTAATTTCAAAAACAACACAAAAAATGTCAATGGCAGGCAAAGGCCAGTTAGCGACACGCTTCAGTCCGTAGCTGGACTCAACGCGACTCAGAAATGTGGTGTAGCGGGGTGGTAACTCTCCGGACATTGGGACAGGCTTTAACTCGGTATACAGCGCATGGTACTCAGGCGTCATGGTAATCAGAATAAGCTCCGGTTCTAGCTCTTCGTGGTAATTACCAAAAGTCTCATCTGTAATGACTGGCACGGGGTTGGCGGGTATGGACACGCAGCCTGACAGTACCAAGCACAGCCATAGCATCACCACGGACGTATATATATTCATTAATTTCTCCAATGCAGCTTGCAGTGATTTTAGCGATATTCGTTGTTGGTCAAAATTCGTTATGTAACGGTCTGGACTTCATACTAAACGATACAGTCCACTCGGCGTACACACGCTAGCAATGCGCGGATGCGCAGCGACACCCGATAGCGGGTTTCCAGACCACATGCGTTGTGTTCCTGGTGGGCTGACGTTAAAAAACGGTGCGCCTGCTTCAGCACCTGTGGCATCACGTTGCACATCAATTGATCTAAGCATCACAACGTCATTGCCTCGGTACCACTGAGTGCGTCGCCTGCCTGTAGACTTTGATCTCCGCCTTCACTAGTTCCAAGGTTAGCCGAGAGAAAATCCCGCTCATTTTGGCCGGCTGCGAAAAGAGCAATCTGATCTGTACCCTGTATCGCGGTCACGAGCTCGGTAATTGCCGTTAGAGATAGTCCACCTGAAAGGACGAATGCTGTCAGGATCGACAAGTGAGTTCTAGTACATACTCGATTTTCTGACATTGTATTAACCTGTAGAATTTGCTGATTCACACGTAGGTACCCGGGTGGCCAAAAACGGTTCATTCGATCAACACTTTGTTTGGTGTGTCACGAGAGAACGAGTCTGTTAGTGCTTTGCCAATTGTTGGGTGATGGCCAGGGTGGATAAAGACAATACTTGGGGGCGTGGACGAAACCGGAGCCCCTTTGTCGGCTTGCCAGGAACATGCAAACATCTGGTTGAGGTTGCGTACCAGAAGCCTCGCTGGTTTGCTCTCGATTGCCGGCGGCTGGCAAAGGCAGAGTGCTCCACGCTGTCAGAGCACTCTAGTGTTCGGGTGCATCAAAAATGGTGATACAAAGCAATGGTGATACAGAGCGTTTAGCGGGTAGGTACGCCAGTTGCAAAATTTCTTTTTGGATAATTGAACCGAATTGTCTGGTGGGGGTACCTACTGCTACTGAGGTATTTTAAGATCGTGATAACATGCTCGCTGTAATGTCAGGTAGCGAGAATCAACTAACGTTGGAACATCCGATTGATAATGAAATCGACTTGGTTCGTTCTGTCGCCAATGGCAATAGAGCTGACTTTGAACGCCTCTTCCGTGCGTACCACAGTCGTATCTACAAATTCTCAATGCGAATGTTAAAAGATCATCTGTTAGCCGAAGAGGTAGCCTGCGACACCCTGTATGCGGTGTGGACCAGCGCCTCCAGTTTTCGTGAGCAATCTGCTGTGTCATCCTGGATTCTGGGAATAGCCTATCGACTATCCCTCAAAATCTATAACAAAAATGCCAGGCATACAGAGAAACGGCAGCCAGAGGCTGAATTGGAGTCGCTTGCGGAACCATCACCGGATGTGAACCCGGAAACGTACACGAACAACGCGATGGAAGTTGATCAATTGCAGGAGGCGCTATCCACACTCAGCAGTAATCATAGAGCTGTCATCGAATTGATTGGCTTGGGATATTCCGTAGGTGAAATCGCAACCATCGTGGACTGTCCTGAGAACACGGTTAAGACCAGAACGTTTCATGCGCGTCGCCAGTTGCGAATCGCGCTTCAGGGTTAGTTCTTATGACAAATCAGAAAGCCAGCCATTTCGAGCATGACGAACTCGCTGCCATGTTGCCTTGGTATGTGAATAAGACGCTAGATGAAGATGATAGACGGGCAGTTGCTGATCACATAAAAGGGTGTGATGAATGCCAACGTGAAATTCTTGACTTGCAATCGTTGAACGAGGCCATCCAGAGCGATGCTCAGATGGACTATCAGCGGCATACCGACATTGACAAGAGTCTGGCAAGCGTCATGAGTCGAATTGAGGCAATTCCACCTCAAAGCAGCACGACAGCGTCTGAAGTGGGATCGATAAGACAAAAATTTCAACATGTCGTTGATCTGTTTTCAGCTCTGACTACTCCTCAGTGGGGAGCGACAGCGGTGGCTGGCGTATTGGTTGCAGTTATTGGATCTAATGTGTATTTCGATCAATCTGATGATGACTATTCGGTGCTTAGTGCTTCAGATATTGTTGATTCTTCAATGCGATTGGCGGTTGAGTTCTCCACAGCAAATACTGAGGCGCAAGCTCGATCCATTATTGAAGCTAAGTCGGAAGCGTTGGCGCAACAGATTGACATCGAATTGAGTAGTAACGGTGTGTACACAATACTATTGAAGGAGGCCGTTCAGGCTGATGAGTTAAGGCAGTTGATTGTCGATCTGGAAAAGGATGGTCAGATAAAGAAGGTTCAGATTCTTCCTAGCCAGTAGGCACTCTATTCGACAGGCAGTGCTCCAGATACTTTCATTTGCCTCAAAATAAAGATGGTTGTCGTCGTTCTCACAACCCCAAGTCGAAGCAGCTTGTGCATGATGAATTGCTCCAAAGATTCTGGATTACTAGCAGCGACCTTCAGAATGAAATCGAAGTCTCCGGTCGTGGAAGAGCACTCCAGCACTTGCTCATTTTCTTCGATAAAGCACTGGAATATGTCAATTGAGGATTCGGTGTGATCAAGGAGGGAGACTTGAACATGTGCAAGCGCGTGTAAGCCTAATTTTTTGCCATCGAGGATGGCCGAATACCGGCTAATGTAGCCATCATCCTCCAGCCGTTTGACCCGTCGCCAGCAAGGGGATTGAGACAAACCGACAATCCCCGACAATTCTTGCGTGCTGGCGCGTCCATTTTTCTGCAAAGCCTTTAGAATAAGCACTTCGAATTTGTCGAGCATGATTTTGCCTATAAAGCACAATATTGAGACTAAAATAGTCTGCATGTGATGGTTTTGGATCAATTAGGGGGGAATTTCCCCTCAATTCTCCAATAAAATACCTTAATCGTTGGCGGAACTGTAGTGCACACGGCTGTGTCTCCTTTGTCCGCGCTGAAAACAGCCTTAGAGGTCATATCAATGAGTCAGCAGAACCACGCCTATCAGTCCATTGCACACGCCATCAAAGACCACGGAATTACCACGATGTTTGGACTGATGGGGGATGCCAATCTGTTCATGGTAGACAGCTTCGTCCGTGATTTTGAGGGTCGTTTTATCCCTGCGGCACACGAAGGAAGCTCCATCTTGATGGCAGCTGCCTATGCGCATGTATCAGGCAATGTTGGTGTCGCAACGGTCACCCATGGTCCTGCTTTGACCAATTGTGCAACCGCACTGACAGAAGCTGCTCGCGGGCATGTTCCCTTAGTCGTTCTGGCGGGCGACACACCGGTAGACAATCCCCGCCATCTGCAATGTATCGACCAGCGCAGTCTTGTGAACGTCACTGGTGCGGGTTTTGAGCAGCTACGTACCCCTGCCACAGTATGCAAAGACGTTGCTCGAGCTTTCTACCGCGCTCAAGTTGAACGCCGTCCTATTGTATTGAACATGCCTGCCAATTTTATGTGGGAGATGGCTGATGACTATGACATTCAGGTGCTTGATGTGTTTACAGCTCCTGGCGGCGTCGCTGAAGGAGACGTTCTCGACGATGCCATTGGAATGATTGCTGCGGCAAAACGTCCATTGATTCTAGCGGGTGGTGGAGCCGTCGGCGCACATGATCAACTAGTGCGGTTGGCGGATCGGCTAGAGGCGCCGCTTGCGACCACACTAAAAGCCAAAGGCCTTTTCAATGATCATCCCTACAACATTGATATTTTTGGCACATTATCCACACCTGCAGCCTATGAACTGATCGCTCTATCCGATTGTGTTATCTGCTTTGGCACCGCGTTGCATGACTTCACCACAGATCGTGGCAAACTGATGAAAGGCATGCGGATCGTGCAAATTGATGTTGACCCTACATCCATTGGTGGTGGCCTACATCCTGACGTTGCACTTGTGGCAGATGCGGGATTGGCTGCTGAGACGATCGTGTACTGGCTGGATGAAGCCGAAATTCGGGCAAGTGGCTTTACCCGCGAACTGGACGTCGAAACATTGACAGCGCATTCAGCCGGGTCGGTAACGGCATCAGATGGCTTCATAAACTATGTCTACGCACTTGGACGTTTGGAAGAAGCCTTGCCCAAAGATCGTGTGTTGGTCACTGATGGCGGGCGTTTCATGACAGAGGTCTGGTGTCGCCTCTCGGTTCCGAATCCACAGAGTTTTGTCTGCACCGTTAACTTCGGAGCCATCGGGTTGGGGCTGCAAGAAGCCGTGGGGGCAGGGCTTGCCGCACCAGATCGGCCTGTTGTCTTGTTCAGCGGTGACGGAGGGTTCATGATGGGTGGGATCAATGAGTTCAATACAGCCGTACGTCTTGGGCTTGACCTGATTGTTATCATTGCAAACGATTCTGCCTATGGTGCAGAACACATCCAGTTTGTTGACCGAGAGATGGATCCAAGCCTTACCGAATTCCACTGGCCGTCGTTCGTCGATGTGGCAAAGTCCTTAGGGGGTGATGGATTCGAAGTGCGCTCGAAAGAGCAACTTGAAGAGGCTCTTGAGGCTCTCAAAGACCGGCAGGGTCCGTATTTAATTGAACTTCGATTAGACCCTTTGGATGTCCCGCGCATGCGCGTCTGACAAGCGAGCAAAAACTTACTGAAAATCCTAAATCAGGAACTTGCAGCGGCTTTGTAAGCAGATTCAAAAACACCAACCCAGCCTGAATCATAACCACTGCGCATGTTGGCTGCATCATCGCCAAAAACCTCCCAATTGCTGTGAGTGAGCTCTACTCGGGTGAGGTTGTTGGCGATGCTGGTAAACACTACGTCCACCTTACTGGCGTGTTCGGCTGGCATATTGATATGCCAGTCAAGCGTGATCCGTGAATAAGGATCGAAGACGGTTACAGTTCCCCAACGGTGCTCCGTATCATCATGGCCGATCTCCACAACCGAACCATGTAGCTTTGGCTCTAGCATCACCCGTTTGGCCACAGCACCTTGCATGGCTGAAACGCTGTTTTTATCCTTTGGCCACCAACTGTCAACCGCTTCCACAAAAACGGTAAATGCCTTCTGTTGGTCGCAAGGCACGTCTATAGTTTTGATCACGGGTTCAAGCATCTTTATCTCCTGTTTGTTTCAGAATTTCTGATTGATACGCGGATAACACATCTGTCCAGTACTCATCGATGTAATGACGCAAAGCATGCAGGCCATCCTGATTGATCGAATAGATGCGTCGCGTACCTTCAGGATTTACCGATACCAATTGGGCTGCCTGCAATACTCTGAGATGTTGCGAGACGGCCGGCCTGCTGACCGGTTGCTCTTCGGCAAGCTCACCCACTGTTTGGGGCCGCCCCTTAAGGGATTCAAAAATATGACGCCTTGTATCGTCGGCCAATGCGCTGAAAACTAATTTGTAAGTCATGACTTACCGTAAGCGAATGCTTACGGTTTGTCAAATCCCTTTGTGAGAATGCCACATGGCGTATCACTTCAGAGGCGAATCTGGTTTGAGTCGATGGCAGAGACTCTCAGGAATATCTGTCTCAGCGAGTCGGCAGGTACTGCTCAGGGGATGGGTGGGCAGGGAGACCGGGTGTTAGTAGGATTCAGTGGAACTCTATAGGGGGTGACTACGGAAATCGGGATCATGTTGTGCTCAACATGATCCGGAACTCAACATAATCGGAATCATATTGAGCACAACATGAACCTGAATTCTGCAGTCACCCCTCCATAGCCTCCATGAGAGCTCCTCGGCACTTTTAGCACCCGAGTCACAGTAAGGCTTGAAACCTGTAAATCCGTTCATATTGTTGCAATTACAACAATATTGATGGTATTTTATCAATATGCAGAAGGTCGAAAACCCCTCTGTGCAGTCCCCGCGGGCCGGGTTAACCAAATTCTGTTGTGGAAGGGCACGAAATCCACACTTGCAGCTAATAGGAGACTCCCGTGGGCCCTTATCCTCATCACGCACCCAAAGCCACCATCGATAGCCATAACGTGGCAGGCACTGACGGTTTTGAATTTGTCGAGTTCGCTCACCCCCAGCCAGAGGTTCTTGAAAAACTTTTCACGGCCATGGGCTATGTGGAAGTTGCCAGGCACAAACACAAGAACATCTCACTCTACCGACAGGGCAAGATCAACTATCTGATCAACCGCTGCACTGATAGTCATGCAGCACAGTTCGTTAGTGAGCATGGTCCCTGTGCGCCAGCAATGGCATGGCGTACTGTTGATGCGCAGCATGCTTTGCAACGTGCTATTGACTATGGCGCGAGTGAATACACCGGTGATGGAAAATCTATTGAAGCACCTGCCGCTGTTGGTATTGGAGGGTCACTGCTGTATTTCATCGAAGACTACGATGACGGTAAGTCTCCTTATGATAGCGATTTCGAATGGCTGGATACGCGTGATCCACAACCTACCGGCTCAGGCTTTCATTACCTGGATCATCTCACCCATAATGTTATGCGCGGCAATATGGATACGTGGTACAGCTTCTACGCCAAGGTATTCAACTTCAAGGAAATCAGGTTCTTTGATATCAAGGGTAAGGTTACTGGACTGACCAGTCGTGCCCTGACATCCCCGTGTGGAAAAATTCGAATTCCCATAAACGAGAGTGCTGATGAAAACAGCCAGATTGAAGAATATCTGAAAGAGTACAACGGTGAGGGCATCCAACATATCGCCGTTGGCACTGAAGATATATACGCGGCTACAGATCTGATCAGCGACAACGGTATCGACTTTATGCCCGGACCTCCCGACACCTATTACACCAGATCTCTGGAGCGCGTTACCGGCCACGAAGAACCTATCGAACAGATGAAACAACATGGAATTCTGATCGATGGTGAGGGTGTCGTAGGTGGTGGTGAGACCAGAATTCTTTTACAAATTTTCTCCAAAACCGTTATCGGCCCAATATTTTTCGAATTCATCCAGCGAAAGGGTGACGACGGGTTCGGCGAAGGCAACTTCAAGGCGCTGTTCGAATCCATCGAAGAAGATCAGATTCAGCGTGGTGTACTAACAGTGGGCGAAGCTGCTGCCGGGTGATGTGAACGTTAGTTCAAGCTAGAGGCTGTGCAGGCAATTCACTGTTGCCGCGCAGCCTTCTGGCACTCATCTAGTCTCTGGAAATAAACTCTGTCAGTTTGTTCAGTCCAGAAGATAACGCTGATAAATCATCAGGGCCCAGTGCAGCTTCCAGAGTATCGCGGTAATTATCAAATCCTGGTTGTACTTGAGCCAACAGGTCATGCCCGTTATCGGTAAGCACGACAAGCTTCTTGCGTTTGCTGACAGCATCTGCGCGAAAGCAAACGAGGTGAAGTTTTTCAAGCTCGATCGCAGCCCGACTTACCTGCCCACGATCCATGGCGTTAAACCGGCTGATGTCGGAGATTGATATGGCTTCGAAGGTGCGGACCACCGCCAGTATTCGATAGCTAGACAGGTTTAAAGGGGTTCCCTCAAGAAATTCCTGACTTTGCTTGTCCAGTAGTTTGCTCAATACCGATAATCGGAATGTCAGCCGGCTCTCGAGTTCACGAACTTTTTCAAGCTGACTTTCCAGGGTGGCGGAGTTCTGGTGCATAGAGACATTTGGCAACGGTCGTACTGGCGTTGGTGGCTGGGGAAGAGGCGCATTACCAGCAAACTATACGCTATCAGATGGTAGCGGCTGGTAAAGTATGAATATGCTCCTGGCAGCTTCCAGTGAACATGTTTTGCTACTCCTGAAAAATTGTCTGATGTCTGGAGGGCAGCTGAGGTTGTTGGTGATCAGTGTGTGTCAGAGTTTCCGGTACACTGCATCCTCCTGCACGATGGCTGATTGACGACATCACTACATGGCTTTAAGCGCAAGTATTCATAAAGTATCCCTCAATATTGCTGATATGGATCGGCAGTATTATCAGGAGCACGAACTCACTGTTGCCATGCACCCGTCAGAAACCGAATTCCGGCTACTGGTCAGGATTATTGCGTTCGCGTTGAATGCTCATGAGCACCTTGTATTCACCAAAGGCCTGGCTGTTGATGGCGAGCCTGAGCTGTGGCAAAAAACACTGTCTGATGAAATTGAAGTCTGGATTGACTTCGGACAAGTAGACGAAAAGCGTATCCGTAAGGCGTGTGGACGCTCAAAGCAGGTGTGTATCTATACCTATCAGGCCAGAAAATCGTCCATATGGTGGGAGCAGAACCGACAAAAACTATCCCGGCATGCCAACTTGAGTGTGTTTAGTATTGATGCAGAAGGCGTGGAAGCGTTGCTTGATCGACACATGAAACTGCAGTGCATTATTGATGATGGTGCGATGTCATTGAGCGATGAAACCAACAGCATCTCTGTCACTGTTACAGCGCTTGAGTAGAGTGGTAGGGCAGCTCGAATAGGCTAGGGTTCATCAGCGGTACTCTGTCAACATTGGGTACCGATATCAACTCAGCGCAGGTGTGTGCTGGCAATTTTTCGGTAGTCGCCATTACGCTTGAGTGCCATCAATCCCTTATTCAAGCGCAGCAAGTTTACCCGCGCTTGTGGGTCGTTTTTCATGGCAACGACGTGTAGCGTCTGAACGTTGGCAAAGTCCAGTAGTTCTTGCGTCTGGTCCTGCATGTTTAGTTCGGTCAGGATCTTATCGGTTGTATCTGCGTTGACCGTCACGATGTCCACTAGCCCTTCAGACAACTGCTCAAAGCAGTCTGTCGGAGTTGCTGCTGCCACCCGTTCATAGTTGTCTGGTACCAATCCCATCGCTTCAAGGTCGTGAGTGAAATAGCCGCGTGGACGGCAGATTCTCAACCCGTGCATATCATCACTGCTTGAGATTGTCTGGGCCACTTCGGGTTTTGCGTGAAACGAGACGACAACATCATGCAAGGGTTCCGAGAAGTGCAGATTGTCGCAGCGCCAGATTGATCTTTCACCCAGCGTTTCTTGCGCACTGCAATCGGGCTTGAACCACGGGAACGCGAGTTGGTAGGCGCCATCTTCCAATAGGGGAACAAAATGAGACGTCCAATCGTTGATGACGTCGATGCGGTAATCGGCCAGGCCACCGTCGTGCAAAAGTGCGCGGTTGATAAGGTCTGCGCTGAACCCACCGTTAGGCAAACCTTCATCAACATAAGGCGGGTAGCTGGCGCCAGTCAGGAGTTTCAAAGGTCCGGATGATGCCTGTGCTAACTCGGGTAGTTCTCCAACGCCATCTTGTGATGGATCATCTTCAATACAGGGGATGTAAATTCCAACATCTGCAGGGAGATCATTAGGGCTGCTCATGATGCCAGGGTTGTAGTCAAAAATTGGTTGGTATGCGCTAATGCGTCCGTACACGCGGTTTGCGATTCTTGAAAGCGAGTCTCCGCTTTGAACCATATAGATTGAATCGCAGACAATGGGCTCTTGCGCGAAGGCTGAGGGCGATGCCCAAGCTGCCAGCGCTAACACCGGTAAACTCAAAAATCTCATTGCTTTGCTCCTGCCGGGATCAGATCCCGAGCCGCCTGACATTTCCAGATTGTCATTATGCCCATGCAGAAGAGAAATTGCACTACGTCGCTTCTCTGGAATAACATTGCAGAAATTCCCAAATAGTCTACTCATGCAACAAAGTACTGAGAACCCAAGAGAGCAATGAAACCGGAAAGAGACCTAGAGAAAACTTATTCGAACAAAGAGTTTGTTGAAAAGCTCAGACGACTTGCTGATTGTATTGAAGCTAACGAACAGTTCGAGATTCAAATTGCCGGTGAGCGCATTTATGTGCCCGTGCGTGCGGCGTACAGCATCGAGCATGAACGTGAGGACGGTGAGGAAGAGATTGAATTTCAGATCAAGTGGGATCATCCGGGGAGCTGATCTAGCTCTTCAGATGTAAGAAGGCGGCGCTCACCTTGGCAGCGTGTTCGGTGAGCGCCCCTCCTATACGGCAGCGTGCCAAGCCGTAGCGATATACATCTGAAACTTTGTATACGCCAGGCAAGCGTTGCCGCGGCACACAATAACAACCAGAAAGCTGCACCACTACCGCTGAGAAATTCCGAATTAAAGGAGTCATCGCTATCGTCGAATCCGGGATCTTCCTGGGGCGCCACGTTGTGATCAATCTCGCCATTAAAATACTTCTGCGTCTTGTTTAAAACCCGCGTCGCGACTCTACTGCCGACAAGCCGCCCCGGTATGTCATCCACCGGTGGATGTATGCCACCCCAGATACGGGACAGGCTGGTCTGATCTGAGGCGTCGCGATAGCTTGCCCATTGCAAAGTCACATCCACAGAAGGGCCTTTCTCAAACACGAGAAATTCATCCTTGATTGCAGTGAATTCTGCCAATCCACCTGGAAAGTATTCGCTACCGGTGAGCGATGTCAGCACATCGGCAGCGGCGCGTGAAAAAGTGGAGTGCCCTGATACATACCCTGCAAAAGGTGGGGTAACAAAATCTGGGCGTTGATAAGGCCACCAGTTCTCCAGCAGAATCCAGCCGACGCCAGCAGTATCGGTTTGTGGGTCGCGGATAAGGTCGGGACCACGCCAGGCCCGTGCTTTTATCTTGCCAACGTTCGCGCCGCCGTTGCCTGCCAGTGGATCGCCTGCTTGAATGGTTTCGATAAAATCTGGCTGCAGTGGCACGCCGTGTAGATGGTAATTGGCAGCTGACATGTCAGTGCTTTGCCCCAAAGAGGCCATGTATCTCAATGCTGATATGGGTCGGATATAGTCATAAGCACCCTTGAGGCTCCATGCGGCAATCGCGCTGTCGTGCATGGCTGCGCCAAGCGTGAAATAGGTGCGAACGTCAAATTCCAGAGACTCAACGTCTGTGCCGTTGTCGTCCCCGTTGTCATGCAGGGTGAGCTTGAACTGAGGGTGGTCACGCACTAGCGTGTTATATATTTGAAACCAGTGGCCCGGGGGTGTTTCGCTATCGGGCCCGTCGGCCCAGAACTCTGCCAGCACGCGAGTGAAGTCACCACGTGGAATGCGGACGTTAGGATACGCTTCGCCGGTTACTGGATTGCTAACGTAACCGCGCTCTTGTGTACCTCCATTCTGCGCATCATAAAAATCCAGTATCGATGCACCAGTAGCCGGAAGTGCTGCAATGTTGCCCAACCTGGCGGGCGAGATGTTCCAGATTACGCCATCACTAGGATCAAGGTGTGAGGACCACATCGCAACCATTGCATGTCCGTGCTGGTAGTTCATATCCACTGCAGGATCATCACTTAAGTAGGCGGGTGGGCCAGGGTTTAAATAAGTAGGGAATGTCATGGCGTCCCTACCCACGAGAGTTATGTCATCAGTTGTGAGTGCAAATGGGGCCACGGCACTCCACTCGGCACCCAGAAAAATGGGTATGTTGGTTTCGTTACCTGACTGATCAACAAATGTATTGAGCTGCAACGATTGCCAACGGTTCGGATCATTTAATCCCGGGTTGCCACTGATGGTTGGATCTAAAGGCGGGTTGCTAACTGTGTAGCGCGTATTTGCGTAATTGTTTGCCTCGTTTGAGCCGTCAGTGTGGCCATAGTCAATGACGCAATTGGCCAGATAGTTGCCCAGCCTGGCAGGATTTGGTTCACCGCTGATATCAGCAGAGGTGATGGTTGCATCCAAGCCGAGTGCTGTAAACAAATCATCGAATCGTGGCAACGATTCAGAAGCCCCCGGGGAGTTGGCGAATCTGGCAGATAGCAACCGATAGGTTGCATAACTGAGCGTAGTTTGTCGTGCATCGTGTAGTTGCTCCTCGCTCATGGCTTGCCAGGCGCGTCGTGTATCTGCCGAAAATTCGCAAGCTGTTAATCCTGATCCATCGGGTGCTTGTGTTCTGCCAAGAAAATACAAAGAGGGTTCTTCTTCAAAAAGCGCCCAGCTGTCGTACAGGGTGGCCGATACATGAAAGAGGTTTCGTGCATGGACAGTGGGGCGGGCGAAGTCATGACGAATCGCGAACAGAAGAGCTTCGTTCCAGTTGCGTGCAACCGAGTGAGATGGATCGTAAGTCTGATCTGTGAGGCGGCCCTCGCGTTCAGCTGAATGCGCGGGAGTAGGCAGCGAACCTGCCACAACAATGATGGCTGTTGCAAGCGGTAAACGATGGCACACAGAGGCTAATGATCGTCTCAACTGTTGCAGCTGTTTTGCCCCGCAAGTTTTTACAGTCATTAACACTGATTTGGTAGCGGTCATATTCCCAGCTCACTATCATTACAATTACGTTATTCTGAGCAGAGTCGCCTCACAAAGGACCGCGGACTATGATCACTAGACATATATTGCCACTATTATTCGCCGTGAGCGTGTTTTTGGTGAGTTGCGGAGGTGGCGGCTCCACCGACAGTCAAGTGACGAACGATCCCGTTGATTCGCTCGTGGATGATCAGATTGCATTTATAGGGTCACGTTCTGCCGCGCAGGCACGTTACCGAGTGACGTTGGAGAACTTCTGGGGCGTAGAAGATTTCCCGCAAGGGTTTCCCGATAATGCCCACTTATCGCTGGTTGGCGGAGCCACGCATAATGTAGCGGTCTCATTCTGGGAAGAAGGTGAGCTGGCAAGCCGGGGTATCGAAGACATGGCTGAAGCCGGACTCATCGACAAATTGTTGTTTGATGAAGTGGGGCCAGCCATTGAAAACGGTACCGCCGATTCTACGATTGAAGTGCGTGAATTTACGGGCGCAAGCATTGAAGGTGTAGCCGGTGTGTTGAGCTTCGAGATTGATATGAACATCGACTGGCCGTTGGTCAGTCTGGTAACCATGTTAGGGCCGAGCCCAGACTGGTTTATCGGTGTATCGGGGTTGTCGATGTTTGACGCAAACGGGTGGCAGGCGAGCATGAGCGTAGATCTACCGCTCTACGATGCAGGAACCAAGTCTGATATCACACCGGTTATGGGAGGGCCTGACATCGTGCCACCCAACCCTATTGGCCTGGTTGTTTATGATTCTGCTGCTGGTGTCTATCTGCCCAGTCTTGAGGGGCAAATTGTCGGTCGTCTGAAGCTTGAGAGAATAGCCATCGAGTGATGACTTCACTTTGCACCACGAGTGCTAATAGAACGCTAGGGTTAAGTACGACTGTGTAATTCTCCAGCGTCCCTTATTTTCTAAGTTAACGCCAATTTCTGTGCGACGTGCTGTTAAAGATTCTATCGAGGATCGTTAACACTAGTAACGTTCTCAATCAGGATTATTGGCCATGTCTTATACGCGACACACACGCGCAGTTTATTCATCCGTATTGGTTTTGTCTTTAGCTTTCGGCTTGCTTGCAAGTAGCGGTGTTCAAGCAGAGTTCTTCGGGTTATCAACCGGGCGGTTGGCAAATATAGATGTATCAGCGCCGCAACGCTCTGTGGAGCTTGGCGTTGTTAGTGGCGAGTTGGATGGTGCAGACTACGACACCAAAGGCGTCAGGTTCAACTACACCCTTCGAAGTGATCTTCAACTATATGCTGATGTTGGGCAGGTCTCGGTAGGCAGCACCGATGAGATCTCTTTGGGCGGAGGTGCGGTCTTTAGTCTTGGCAAAGTGTTTGAATTTGCAAAAGCCGCGGCTCTCAAAGGCTCAATTCACCAGACTAAAATGTCTGAATATCTCGGCGATCGTGACGTTACGAACTGTACCGGTCCTTTAGCATCACCTGATGGATTTGGAAATTTGATTTTCCTTGAGGGTCCATGCTCGACCACTTCAACACGCGGAGCTTCCCGGACCACCACGGTTAGGGCCATGTCATTGGAGTTTTTGCTTAGCGGTAATCCGTTGCCCGGGATTGGGTTTCAAGGGCATGCCGCGTCCTGGTATGCCAACGTGGGCCTGCAGACCTTTAGCGGCGTTGATTTGGATACAGAGCTAGGAGTTGGGGTAGGGCTTGTATTACCAATATCTCAGGGTGAAGTGTATGCCGGGCTTGACATGATTGACAAGCCCCTCTTGGGCATAGGCTTTCGCTACTATTTACAATAGCGCCGGGCCAGACCTGACACAAACTACTGCGTAATTTCAGCGGCAGCTTTCAGCTCTTCCACATGCTCAGCCAAGGCTCTGCGAGTTGCCAGATTGATGAGTCCTGCTTTCACCGAATTGAAGTCTGGTAATGCCGCATCGCGTGAGTCCACAAGATTAATGACGTGAAAGCCAAATTCTGTTTGAACCGGTGTCTTGCTGACATCACCGACGGCCATGGTTTCCAAGGCACCAGCGAATGCCGGGTCCATAGTTGCGCCTATAAACCATCCGAGATCGCCGCCGTTTTCGCCAGCAGGGTCGATGGAATGCTCCGCTGCGGCTGCAGCAAACGATTTTCCTGCCTGTAGTTCCGCTATGACGCTCTGGGCCTGTTCCGCTGTTTCCAGAAGAATATGGCTGGCTTTGTATTCTTGTCTTACCACATTGGCAGACTGGGCTTCATACTCTGCACGCAATTCTTCATCTGTGAAGCTCATGTCAGCGCTTTTGCTCGCCAGATAGGCGTTCGCCATGGTTTGCGTGTATTGCAATTGCAGGGTGGCCGATATCTCGGGTTGCTTGTCCAGATCCAGTTTTTCGGCTGCCTGCGTAAGAATCTCAAGGTTAATGAGTTCGTCGAGAATGCGCTCCGCATCGGCCTGTTCACCGGCTTCCTCTATTTGCTGGGCAACGTTGTAAACCGAGATCTGTGGGATAGGCCGTCCATTGACGGTGGCCAGAACCCCTTCGGGTAGCGTTGTCTGCGTGCTTTGTGCGATCAGGCCTGTTGGGACAGCTAAGGATGCTGAAAGCAGGAAAATTCGGGCGATGCTAGCTGATAGCTTGGACATTAAGGTAACCATTTGATAACAGGATTATGTGTTTGATCACGCAAGAACGCGATCGGTATGCAAGCTCCACACCGCTTCCGCGTACAATACGGGGTTACTTAACGTTGCGGTGGCCAGCATGAGCCAGTATTTCGAGATTCACCCCGACAATCCTCAAAAGAGGTTGATCGGACAGGCCGTCAACATCATCCAGAACGGTGGAGTGGTGGTCTATCCTACAGATTCTTGCTACGCCCTTGGGTGTCATGTTGGTGATAAGCAGGCCATGGAGCGCATAGCGCGTATCCGTAAGACAGATGCGAAGCATAACTTCACGTTGGTGTGTCGTGATCTGTCGGATATTGCCACTTATGCGCACGTAGATAACACGACCTTTCGCACACTCAAGGCCTTGACGCCCGGGCCTTATACCTTTCTGCTCAAAGCGACGAATGAGGTGCCTCGGCGTTTACAGAACCCCAAGCGAAAAACCATTGGCATCCGTATTCCGGATAACCGAATTTGTCAGGATTTACTGAAAGAGCTTGGTGAGCCGCTAATGAGTAGCACGTTGATCATGCCGGATAACGATTTGCCGGAGACCGACCCAGAGGAAATTCGAGAGATTCTGGAAAAGCACGTGGATTTGATTATCGACGGTGGGAATTGTGGCTTTGAGCCCACGTCGGTGCTCTCACTGGCAGACAATGGCGAAATGGAGATTACTCGACGTGGTCGTGGAGATCTTGCGTTTCTGGATTAGTTTAGCGGCGCTGCGCACGGTATAATCTGGCAACCCGGGAGCGACTTCATGCCAGTAGATCCACCGCAACAGCAGGCCGACCCCTCAGCCAGTGCAGAGCAACAATCCAGTACTTCAGTGGATTCTGCTAATCTGCGGCCGCCTGGCGTGCAGCCTGATGGCGCTGTTGGTGTAACGCCGGTTGTGGCTGAACAGATTATAGAAGGTCCGATGTTGCCTTCAGACGGTAACCTGGCCATTGCGGAGTCGCCCAACGAGCGCATCGCCATGGTGCGTGGCGAGCCGTTCACCCAGTTGCCTCTTGATCTGTACATCCCACCCGATGCGCTTGAGGTCATTCTCGACGCCTTCGAGGGGCCTCTGGACTTGTTGTTGTACCTCATCAAGCGACAAAATCTGGACATCCTCAATATTCCCATTGCCGATATCACTGCGCAGTACATGAAGTACATCGGGCTGATGGAGACCATGAAATTCGAGTTGGCGGCTGAATATCTGGTGATGGCTGCCATGCTCGCCGAGATAAAGTCGCGCATGTTATTGCCTCGCGTTGACGAGGACAACGAAGATGAAGACGACCCGCGCGCTGAACTCATACGTCGTCTTCAGGAGTACGAGCGAATAAAGACCGGGGCTGTAACGCTGGATGAGATGCCACGGATGGAGCGCGAGCATCAACAGCTCAAGGTAGTGCCTCCTGTCATCGAACGTGATGTGCCAGTGCCGGATGTGTCAATGAAAGAGTTGATGCAGGCGCTTCGCGATGTTGCTGAGCGTGCCGAACGCATGGGGCATCACAGTATCTCGCGTGAAACGCTGTCGGTGCGAGCGCGTATGTCTGACGTTTTGTCAGTACTGAAAATTGGAGAATTCCTGGAATTTTCTACGCTGTTCAACCCAGAAGAAGGACGACTGGGTGTTGTGGTTACCTTTTTAGCCATTCTGGAATTATGTAAGGAAGCGGCTATCGATATTGTGCAGGCTGAGCCGTTTGCCACTATCTACCTGACGCCACGTAGTGAATCGACTCAGCCTGCAGATGAGGGTGAAGTCGGTGATGTGGATAAGCCTGAAGATGCAGCCGAGGACGCGGCATCCGATCTTCAAGAAACGCTTTAAGAGACTCGAGTAGAGACGATGGATTCTCAACAGTTACAGAATATTCTCGAGTCTTGTTTGCTCGTGGCAGGCAAGGCGATGTCCATTGCCCAGCTGGAAGTGGTGTTCGAAGAAGATATAGACCGGCCAGAGCGCAATGAGATCAAAGACTCCCTGCTGGCATTGCAGCAACAATACGAAGGTCGTGGCATTGAATTAGTGGAAGTTGCTTCAGGTTGGAGGTTGCAATCTGCTGTGTCCATGGAACATTGGGTGGGTCGATTGTTTCAAGAGAGATCGCCTCGTTACTCGCGTGCCTTACTGGAAACTCTCGTGCTCATAGCTTATCGCCAACCGATTACCCGTGGCGAGATTGAAGATGTACGTGGCGTTGCCGTCAGTTCAAATATCATTCGCACATTGCAAGAACGAGAATGGATAAAAGAGATGGGATACAAGGATGTTCCCGGCAAACCTTCGCTTTGGGGAACGACCAAAGAATTCCTAGACTACTTTAACCTCAAGCGACTCGACGAGCTGCCAACACTGGCTGAAGCGCGTGATCTTGCAGAAATTGATGCGGCATTGGCTGCGGAAATCGGATTAGTGGATGGCGTGACCGATAGCGTTGCCGCCAACGATTCGCAGGGTGAGGATTCAGAAGGGGACGCAGACGCATCTGCAGAAGGCATTATTGGCGAAGCAGATGGTGGCGTTGACTCAGAGGGCGCGGTTAGCGCAGATGTCAGTGAATCTGGTGATGCTGAAAACCTGCCCGACGACGCGGTTGCAGATGCGCCGGACGAAGAGCTCACTGATATCGAGGGTGCTGTTGTTGAAGGCAGCATTGACAATGTTGCGGGTGAAGGTGACGAGCAACCTGGTGATGATGTGGTTGCCGGTGATGGTCAGCTACCGTCAGTGTCTATAAGCAGCGTTGTGGATTCGTTGAATGTTAACGCTGCTGATGCTGACACTGTCGATCAAGAAAATAATGACAATGTTCATACAGATCAGGATGATATAGCAGATACTCTGACTGAGAGTGCTGAGAGTGCTGAGAGTGCTGAGAGTGCTGAGAGTGCTGAGAGTGCTGAGAGTGCTGAGAGTGCTGAGAGTGCTGAGAGTGCTGAGAGTG